>JAPUJA010000024.1 GCA_027296525.1 Pseudomonadota bacterium
ATGGCTGGCTTCGCGGAGGCTTATCGTTTTCTTCAATGGCCGCTCGGCGGTCAGAAGGAGGTCGCGAGATAATCACCCTTATGCCGGTTTCACCCGCTTCCGGCTCGGCATGGCGCGTACCCTAACGCCCAGACAGAACATAATAGGCAACGAGCGCGGCGACGCCCGCGAGCACGACCCAGATGAGGAAGCCGGCACCGCCAAGAAATTGGTCGGGGGCCATGCTCGTGTCATCGCCCCTTCTTAAGAATACTCTGATCAGCCAGACGAGTCCGCCGGCAAGGACGACGCCGAGGAGGACGCTCACTTCGACGCCGAGATAGTCGATCAGTTCATTCAGCACTTCTGAGCTCAAAGAACCCCCCCCGCGTCCCCAAGGGAACGCGCTTATGAGCGTGATCATGCACCAGATGATGGCGTGAGGTAAATAGGCGGAAGGCAGAAGTCGCGACGATCAGGACGCGGCGGGCTCGTCGATCTCGACGAGCTCGATCTCGAAAGTCAGCTCTTTTCCGGCCAGTGGATGATTGGCATCGAGCGTCACCATCCTGTCGGTGAAGCCGGTCACGGTGAAGGTCAGCGTCTCGCCGTTCTTCCCGACGTGCCGTATCCGCATTCCGGCTTTCAAGTCGGCTTGTTCGGGAATGGCGGACCGTTCGACCTCGTGGACGAGTTCCTCGACACGCGGCCCATAGGCCTGCTCGGGAGAGAGGGTGACGGTCTTCTTCTCGCCGGGAGCCATGCCGACCACGGCCTCCTCGAAGCCGGGAATGACGCGCCCGTCGCCGATGGTCATGTTAAGAGGTCTGCGACCCGACGAGGAGTCAAACTCGGTCCCATCGTCCAGCCGACCCGTATAATGAACCTTGACGGCATCCCCCGTTTTCGCTGGTGCCATGCATCGCCCCTTTCCCCGATCCGATCGGGGCGAAATCGCAGACGGCGTTCCGGCGATTTCTGTTTAGCGGAATCGTCAATGGCCGGTCGGGCCGGCCCGGCGTTCTAATCCACGGGCGCTAAATCAACGGCCTTGGCGCCGCGCGGCTCGTTCAGGACCTGATAACTTACTCGCTGTCCCTCCATGAGGCGGGTCATTCCCGACTTTTCCACGGCCGAGATATGCACGAAGACGTCTTTGTCGTCTTCATCGGGCTTGATAAAGCCGTAACCTTTTTTTTCGTTGAACCATTTCACGGTACCGGTAGGCATGGGCAGTCTCTCATCACGAACAACTTGGGCCGCACGCGGGATCGCGGCGGTTTCCTGCGCGGGTCTCACGATGTCAGGGAGCACTGGATGCCGAAGTGTCGGCACAGATTACGCCGAGGCAGAGCGCGACACACGCTCGGCTGAGTCTAGTCGATCGGTTCATCTGGCACCACAACATTCATCCCCAGGGCTTCGGGCCGTCTGAGCGCGCCCGGGGGCTTAAGGAGCCCCTTGCTCCCCGCCAGGCCCTGGGAGCGGTTCACCCCGTGCCCTTGGCGAATTGACCCCGAATTCGCGCCCGCCTATCATTAATGCCTGCCAAGGTTTTCATGGCTCCCCGAACGATGAATCGCGACAAGATCCGTTTCCGCGCCAGCAAGCTCTCGGCCCGTCGCCGAGGCCTTATCATCGCCGTTGTTGGTCTCGCGCTTCTCGCCACGGGCTGCACCCAGACCGAGAGCTTTCACAGCGCCGGCGATCTCGCAAGACCGGTCGGTATGACGCATGTGCTCCTCATGCCGCCGGATATTTCGCTGGCCGAGGTCACGGCGGCCGGCCTGCTCGAGCCGAACGCGGAATGGACGGAGATGGCGCGCCCGCACATCCTCAACGCCTTGCGGGAGATGCTGGGCGAACGGAACGCCGAGCTCGTCACCTACCAGGAAGCGCCACCGGATTCCGAAGCGTTTCATGCCGCGACGCAGCTCGTGAAGCTACACAATGCGGTCGGGCAGTCGATCATCATCCACAAATATGCGGGAGGAAACGCGTTGCCGACCAAGGAAGACAAGTTCGATTGGAGCTTGGGGAGCCGCGCGGCTCGCCTTCGCGACGACTACGGCGCGGACTACGCGCTCTTCGTCTACCTCCGGGACAGCTACGCGAGCGCCGGACGGGTGGCGCTCGTCGTGATCGGGGCGCTTTTGGGGGGCTATGTCCCGGGCGGCCTACAGTTCGGCTTTGCCTCCCTGGTTGATCTTCATACGGGGGATGTCGTCTGGTTCAATTTGCTCGTAAGCGAGACGGGCGATTTGCGGGACGCGGAGTCGGCGCGTGAGGCCTGCGAGCGTCTGCTCGACGAATTCCCCCTATGACCCGGCGTTGGGGGCGCGCGCTTCTGCCACTGATCCTGCTGGCCGCCGCGTCTTGCGTGACGCCAGGGGGCGAACCCGGGGCGCTCACCGACATCGCGCCTGGAGAGCGGCCGACGCTGGAGAGCGATGAAGCGGGCCTCTGGATGGAAGTCGACCGGATCGAGAACAACCTGAAGACATCGGGGCATATCGTCCGGGATCCGGAACTCAACGCCTACGTCCGGGACATCGTCTGCCGGCTAACAACGGACTATTGCGAGGATCTTCGGATCTATATCGTCCAGGTGCCTCACTTCAACGCCGCGATGTATCCGAGCGGAATGATGCAGGTTTGGACGGGACTCCTGCTCCGCGCCGAGAACGAGGCGCAGCTCGCCTATGTCCTCGGCCATGAGATCGGGCATTACCTGCGCCGCCACAGCATTCAACAATGGCGTGGCGTGCGCGGTATCGCGGATGCGCTCGTCTTCGTCCAGATCGTCGCGGCCGCGGCCGGGCAGGGATATTTGGGTTATGTCGCGCAGCTCGCCGCGTTGGGCAGCATCTTTGCGTTCTCGCGCGAGCAGGAGCGCGAGGCCGACCAGATCGGCTTCGAGCTCATGGCCCGGGCGGGGTACGATGCCGGTGAGGCGGGCCGGATCTGGGAGGCGCTGATCGAGGAGAGGGAGGCGGCCGACGACCCCGAGCGATTCATCTTCTTCTCGACCCATCCCTCGAGCGAGGAACGCATGGAGACGCTCGACCGTCTCGCCGGGGAGTATTCGGGCCAAGCGGGGCTTACGAAAACCAATCAAGACGCGTTTATCGACGCGACGCGCGCCTTTCGCACGGCCTGGCTGCGCGATGAGGTTCGCAAGCGCGACCATGGCGGCTTTCAGGTGGTCCTCGATAATCTCATCGAGGCGGGTGAGGGTGTGGGGGCGCTCCATTTCTTCCAAGGGGAGATGCACCGCCTGCGGGGCGATGACGGGGACGAGAGCGAGGCCGTCGCAGCCTACCGGCGCGCGCTCGAGGCGGGCGGCGCACCCGCCGAAACCCATCGCTCGTTGGGGCTCTTGATGTGGAAGGCCGGAGAGCTCGGCGAGGCGGGGCGGGCTTTCGAGGATTATCTCGCCGCGGCGCCCGAGGCCGAGGACCGCGCCATGATCGACTCCTATCTGCGCCAGATCGAAGGGGATCAGCGATGAAACCCGCTCTTCTCGTGTTCCTGTTGCTTCTCGCGGCCTGCGCCCGATACAGCCTGGTTCCGCCGGGCAGCCACGAGATCGACGATGCCTATACGGTGCAGACATCGATCGCCTGGAGCGAGACGAGCGCAGGGTCCGCCGAGCTTTGGACCGTCGACGGTCCGTCGCTCGAAGCGGTCCGTTTCTTCGCCGCGCTCGAAGACGGGGACGCCTTGTTCGAGTTTCACGGCAGGGACAACTATCCCCGTTTCGAGGGGCGCATGACGGCGAGTGAGGTCATGGAGTTCGTCGTCGACAGCCTCGCGCTCGCCGGCGCCGCCAATATGGCTGCCACGGACTTGCGTCCCATGAAGTTCGGCACGCTCGAGGGTTTCCGATTCGAGCTCACCTTTCTCGATGCCGACGGGCTCGAATATGATGGGCTCGCCGCCGGCGCCGTCGCGGATGAGAGGTTGAACCTCATTCTCTATACCGGGACGCGGGCCTACTATTTCCCGAAATACAAGAGCCAGGTGGAACGGCTCATCGCCTCGGTCCGCATGTAAGGGCGCACGCCTTTCGCGCGCGGGGGAAAAGAAGGCCTCAGGCGAGGCCGAGCTCGATCTTCTTCTTGTGGCTCCAGGATTGAATGATCCGGTCGGTGATCATGGCGATGAACGCCATGCTCAAGCCCGCCACCGCGCCCGCGCCGAAATCGGCATTGCTCAATGCGACATAGATGAGAAAGCCGAGGCCCTTCGTGCCAACGAGCGACGCAATCACGAGCATCGCGAGCCCGAAGAGAACCGTCTGGTTGAGTCCCAACATGATCTCGGGAAGCGCCAAGGGGAGCTTGACCTGGAACAGCACTTGACGTTCGGTGCAGCCGAGCGCGCGCGCGGCCTCGACGATGTCGGGGGGCACGTTACGAAGGCCGTGCTCCGTATAGCGGATCACCGGAACGATGGCGTAGGCGATGATCGCGAGCATCGCCGTGAAGTCGCCGATGCTGAAGAACATCACGATCGGGATAAGAAAGACGAAGAGGGGAATCGTCTGCAGCGTGTCGTTGATCGGCCGCATAAAGGTCGAGACCCGGTCGTTGCTCGCGGCCCAGACCCCCAAGAGGCCCCCGACGACGAAGCAGATCAGCACGGCGGCGCCGCAGAGATAGACCGACTGCATGGAGAATCCCCAAACCCCCGTGAGCAGCATGAAGAGCATGCCGACGAGCGCGAACAGCGCGACTTTCCAGTCGCCGACCCGCCAGGCCAATACCGTGACGACTAGGATGATGACCGGCCAAGGCGCCTTGGTGACCCCGAAATAGAGCAAGCCGGCGACCAGGACGACGGCGACGGCGACGCGCCAGCTCATGAAGCGGTAGGCCGCAAGACTGATGGCGGCGACCAGCGCCGCATAGCCGATCTTGACGGGGAGGGTCATTTCGAACCCCCACGAGAAAGGTCTCACCGAGTTCTCGAGCCCGAGCCGGATCGGCAACAGGAAATAGTAGAAGGACCAGTTCCGGATTGTTTCCGTCACCGTGTACAGGGTGACGTTGAGCCATTTGACCGCGTTGTTAAGGGGCTCGGCGGGTTGGAAGACCCAGCTCTTCGGATAGTCGCGAAGCGGGCTGAAGAACTCGGCGAGAACGATCATGACGACCGCAACGCCCAGCGCGATCCACAGATGGGTGTGGCGCTGGAAGAAATTGCCCGAGACGATCTTCGGCATGCCCTGATTCTCGGCCGCCCGCCGGCTGGCGCGATCCAGGATCATCGCCATCAGCACGATGACGAAGCCCGCGAGCAGGCTTTCGCCGAAGCGGGCCTTTCGCATGGTGCTCAGGACCTCCCAGCCGATGTCGCCGGAGCTGCCGATCACGGCCGCGATGATGACCATGGCGAGCGCCGCCATGATCGTCTGATTGACGCCGATCATGATGGTCGGGAGCGCCGAGGGGACCTTCACCCACCAGAGCATCTGCCGCTCGGTGGCGCCGGACATGCGCGCCGACTCGACGATGTCCGTCGGCACGCGGCTCAGGCCCAGCATCACGTTTCGCACCATCGGCGGCGCGGCATAAATGGCGCTCGCGATCAGGCCGACCACGGGGCCAAACCCGAAGAGGAGCAGGATCGGGATGAGATAGGCGAAGGTCGGGATCGTCTGCATCAAATCGAGCAAGGGCTCGATGACCCGGCGCGCCCTGGCCGACTGATGACCGAGGATCCCCAAGGAGAGGCCGAGGATGAGCGCCAACGGCACGGCGACGCCCACGAGGGCGAGCGTATTCATGCTCTGGGTCCAGTAGCCCACCACGACCATGTAGAGGGTTGCGCCTGTGGCGAAGAGCGCGAGCCGCCAGCCGCCCACCGCGTGGCAGATGATCGCAACGATCGCGACGGTGGCGGGCCAGGGCAGCCACAAGAGGAGGCCGCGCAGCCAGCCCATCGGCCCCTGGAGCGCCCAAGAGATCGCCTTGAACAGCCCGCGGAAATTGTCCACGAACCAGTCCATGAAGAGGTTGATCCAGTCCGCGACCGCGAGGACCGGTATCTTCGGAGCGCTCGCCATCCAGTCGATCTGACCGGAGAGAATGAAAAGGAGCACGGCGAGGCCGCCGGTCACGATCCAGACCGACCACCCGGCGCCGAGCCGCTTGAGCGGCTGCACCCTTTCGAGCAAGTCAGCGGTGTCGGTTACGGCCATCTCTCTACCGAGGTGAAATGCCCACCCTCGGGGTTTCGTTTCCCCGAAACCGGTGGCGCTCGATTTCCCGCGCGATTATAGCGGATCGAACGGCCCGGGAAAATTCCCCTGAATCGGCTGGGCGCCTATAGGGGGTGGAGAAGAGCCGGGCCGGACGAACAGTCCAGCCCGGTGTATTTTTTATCGCTTCGGATCCCCGCCCGAGCGGGCGTCGGCTCCGTCCGGCGATGACTACATCATCGCCTTGTCGACCCAGGGCTTCCAGCGATCGGCGTTGTTTCCGATCCACTCCTGAACGACCTCGACGATATCGCGGCCATCGACGTCGATCGCCTTCATCATCGGCTCCTGATCGGCGTTGGTCAGCGTGTACTCGTGGAGGAAGCGGAAGGCCGCCGGCCATTCATCCTTCATGCCGAGCCAGACCATCTTCTTGATGTAGCCGCGCTCCCAGTCGCAGTCATAGACATCGTTCGGATTGATGCCCCAGGACGGGTCGTCGTAGCAGGCCGCCTCATGGGGCGGCAAGGTGACGATCGTCATGTCATGGACCGCATGAATCCAGTGCGGGGCCCAGAACTGCATGATGAGGGGTTTCCGATTGGCGACGGAACTCTCGATCTCGGCGACCATCGCGCCTTCGCTGCCCGCGGGAATGTTTACGTAATCGAGCCCGAGCGAGCGCATGCGATCGACGTTCGTGGTTCCCCAATCGGGTGGATAGTCGACGAAGCGCCCCGAGGGGTAGGTGTCTGCCGTGGCGAAGAGCTCCGAGCAGTTCTTGAGCGCTTCCCAATCGGGCAGGCCGGGGCACATCTCGGCGACATAGTCGGGATAGTACCAGGCTTCGACCGGCGCCAGACCGAGGTCGCCGACCTCGACCACCTGGCCCGAATCCAGCGATTTCTGATAGTGCTCGCCGATGTTCGAGCTCCAAATCTCGAGCGTCGCATCGATCGTCCCGTCCGTGAGGGCGGTCATCTGCGGATAATAGCCGGCCGTCACATACTCGACGTTGTAGCCCATCTGCTTCAAGAGCTCGCCGGCCACATAGGTGGTGATGTGCTGGCCGGTCCATTCGTTGAGCGCGAGTTTGATCGACTCGTCCGACTCAGGAACGCCTTGTGCCTGGGCCGGTAACGAGCCGCTCACACCTGCGATCAGAACGCCCGCGGCGGCGGCCGCAAGCATGGTGCGCATGGTTTTTTTCATATTAACCTCCCGAACTGGGTTTTGACCCGTTACGCTCCGCAGCCCCAAAGCTCTGTCGGATCAACCGGATAAATGCCCGTACCGAGCGTTCCCGGAGCGCATATTTTGCAGCCCCTCACGCTAAACAATGCCCCCGTCCAAGTCAACGCCGCTCTCCTACGAGAAAAACCGGGCCACCGCAGGTAGTTAGGGCGGTTTCTTGAGGCCCGCACGAATGCTTTCGGCCCCTTTGGCGCGCGCGAAACCCCATCAGGCACCGAGAGCCTTCCGGACCAGCGTCTGGAAGTGATGGACCGCATGCTCGCTGTTCTCATCGCGCCGCGCATCCACCACGAGACGACCTTGCTTATAGCCGTGGCTGTGATAGCCCCGCTGCACGCTCTCGACGATCGGGATGTCCTCGAGGCGGACCTCGTCCAGACAATCGATGACCGCCCGCTCTTCCTCGTTCGGCTCCTTATGGAAGAAGTACCATTCGACGGTCTGGAGCGTGATTTCGGGCGCGACGGGATCGTTGTGGAAGATGTTCAAGTACCCGCCCGGAAAGACCTCGATCGACCAGTTCGGCCAGAGCAGCCAGCCGCCGAACTCCTCGCCATGGGCGCTCACCTTCGAGTCGTAGTCATAGGAAGATTCGCCGGAGGCCGTTCCGCGGCTGCGGTGGCTGTGGTAGATGGCGTGGGTCTCGATCCGATAGCTGGGCATCTGAACCAGGTTGGCGGCGAAGTCCGGATGCGAGATCGGGCAGTGGTAGCACTCGGAAAAATTCTCGACGACGTTCTTCCAGTTGGCCTTGACCTCGCGCTGGTAGCGGTGCGCCAGGGTGAGTTCGTCGGCCTTCGGTGAAAAGCTCCTGAGCTCCGCCTCGAGACCGTCCGCGAGGCATTGGAGCGAGGGCGCGTCCCGGTCGAGATTCACGAACAGAAAGTTCATGAAGGTCTCGACCTGCACGGGCTTGAGGCAGAATTCCGCGGGCTCGAAATTGGCGACCTTCTCGCTCCCGCGCGCGCTCCTTAAGTCCCCGTCGAGCTCATAGGTCCAGGCGTGATAGGGACAGGTGATGACCTTGACGTGCCCCGAGCCCTCGAGCAGCTCGTGGGCCCGGTGTTGGCAGACATTGTAGAATGCCCGGAGCGCGTTGTCCTTGCCCCGGACGATGAAGATGTTTTGATCGAGGACGCGCCCCGTAATGTAATCGCCGGGCTTCGCCACCTGCTCCGCGTGACCCATATAGAGCCAGTTGCGATAGAAGATCGCGTCTTTCTCGCGCTCGAAGATCGCCGGGTCGAAATAGTAATCGGCGGGGAGCGTGAAGGAGCGCTCGGGATCCGGATCGAACCGGTCCACGGCCGCACGACGCTGGGCGAGATCAATCGCCGCCATGCTCGCCTCCCAAGTTCAAGAATGGCGTTTTCGGTGACAGAATAGCCCGCCCGCCCGCACTCCTCAATGGTGCCCCGAGGCACAATGGTGTCCTTCCGCCCCTCAGGCGAGCGCCCGGGCGCCGGCCATGTGATGGCTGGCCATGTTGATGGAGGATCAGATCGCGCTGGCGACCTTCAAGCCCTCGAGGACGGCCTCTTCCGCCGTGCGGGGCGCGAGACAGTCGCCGATGAGGTGCACTTCGCCGTCATAGGCCTCGAGCTCGTGCTCGAGCTGGTCGACGCTCTGATGCCCGAGCGCGAGCACCAGGGTGTCGGTCTGCTCGAATATCACGGGCTCGCCGCTCGTCGTGTGCTGGAAATAGGCCGTGTCCGAGTCCGCGCCGTAGAGGCGTGCGTAAGGAACGATCTCGACGCCGAGCTTGTTGAGTTCGCCGATCCAGTGGTCGCGGATATATTGCTGGATCGTCCATCCGGGCATGTAGCCGTTGACCGCGAGACGCACGCGCGAGCCCGCCCGCGCCAAACGCTCGGCGAGCCCGAGAGCCACCCAGTCGCAGCGCCAGTCGGCGATCACCACGGAGGCTCCCACATTCACCTCCTCGCGCAGCACCTGCCAGGCATCGACGATATGGGCGTCATCCTCACCCTCGATGGCGGGACGCCAAGGCTCGGCGCCGGTCGCGACGATCACCACGTCGGGCGCCTCGCGGCGCACGAGCTCGAGATCGACCTCGCTTTTGGTTACCAGCTTGACGCCCGCGAGCTCCATCTCGCGCGTCAAGTTGGTCACGATCCCGCCGAACTCATCGCGCCCGGGAAGTCGCTGGGCGAGCAACGTCTGCCCGCCGAGGCGCGCCTCGCGCTCATGGAGGGTGACGTCGTGGCCGCGCTCGGCGGCGACGGCCGCGGCCTTCATGCCCCCGGGCCCGCCGCCCGCGACGAGCACCTTGCGTCGCTCGGCCGCCGGACGGCGGCGGCCGTAGACGAGCTCGCGGCCGGATTCGGGGTGCTGGATGCAGGAGATCGGATAGCCCATGAGCATGTGGCCGATGCAGGCCTGATTGCAGGCGATGCAGGCCCGGATGTCGTCGAGACGTCCCGCGGCCGCCTTGTTCACCATTTCCGGGTCGCAGATCATCGCGCGCGTCATCCCGCACATATCGGCCTGGCCCGAGGCCACGACCTGCTCGGCCGTCTGGGGCTGGTTGATACGCCCGGCGACGAACACCGGCTTGGACACCTTGGCGCGCACCGCCGCCGCGTAGGGCGCGACATAGGCGTTGTCGATCATCATCGGGGGCACGTTGTGGATCGAGCCCGCCAGCGACGCCGAGGAGCCCGCGATGACGTTGAAATAATCGAGATGCCCGTCGAGCCCGATGCAGGCTTCGAGCGCCTCTTCGGCCGTGAGCCCCGCGACCTCCATCTCG
>JAPUJA010000240.1 GCA_027296525.1 Pseudomonadota bacterium
CTGCGCTGCGGCGCTTACGACTACATCAGGAAGCCCGTGCGCGAGGAAGAGCTTTTCGCGACGTTGGATCGTTGCTTCGAGAAGCGCCGGCTGATGGCGGCGAAGGGAGCGGCGGAAGAGGCGCTGCGGGAAGCGAAGAAAATGGAAGCCGTGGCGCAGATCGCCGGCGGCGTGGCCCATCACTTCAACAACACGCTCGCGGCGATCCACGCCGGTGTCGAGTTGTTGCTGGACGACCGGCTGGCCGACTCGGATCGCGCGGCGTACGCCGGCAACGTGCTCAAGGCCGTGATGCGCGCGGCGAACATCAACCAGAGCCTGCTCGGCTTTGCCCGCCGGCAAGCGCTGCGGCCCACTGAATTCGATCTCAACGAGTTCTTGACGCAGCTTACGATCGACCTGAAGGCGGAGCTTGGCGGCTCGATCACGGTCGCGCTTGCAGTGGCCGCTGGTCTCGGGAACGCTCGACTGGATCGAGACCAGTTTGGGACGGCCATCCGGCACCTCGCGAGCAACGCCAGGGACGCCATGCTCCAAGGTGGGCGATTGACGATCGAGGCGGACCAGGCCGAGCTCGCGAAAGACAACCCGGCGCTGGCCGACGATATGCCGCCGGGGCGCTACGTCGCCATCGCCGTCAGCGATACCGGCGCCGGTATTCCGCCCGACATCAAGGACCGCGTGTTCGAACCCTTCTTCACCAGCAGGGGCAGGGCCGAAGCCGCCGGCCTGGGGCTCAGCATGGTCTACGGCTTCGTCAAGCAGTCGGGTGGCGACGTGTCGATCGAGAGCGCTGTCGGCAAGGGCACGATCGTGAGGCTCCTGTTACCGCAGCGTCTCGACGATTAGCTAGCCCGCATCCTGGTGAGAAATGCGGGCTAAATCCACGCCACCGTTCCCGGCCCCAATGGGCCCGGCTTCACATGTCGGTGAGGCGATGTTCCGGACGCAGTCGTTTGCGCTAAGCTCGGGCGCCGCGCCGCGGCCGTTGCTCATGGCAAGAAAAGGAAAAGGGAAGGGGTGTGAAACAGTTGCTCCGCGGCCCGCGGGCCGTGCTCGCCACGGCGGCGCTCGCCGTTTCGCTCGCCGCCGCCCAGCCGGGCGCGTCGGCTGGCTCGGCGCCGCTCGAGGGCACGCGGGTGATCGAGACAGCGCTCTCGTTCGCAGCGCTGTGGGACAGGCTCAAGCAGGCGATTCAGGCCAACGGAATGGGGCTCGTCGCCCAGGCCTGCGCGAGCTGCGGTGCCAAGGCCCAAGGAGTCACGATCCCGGGCAACGCGGTCGTCATGGTGTTTCGCAACGACTTCGCGGTGCGCATGCTCGAGGCGAGCGTCGCCGCCGGGGTCGAGGCGCCGCTCAGGTTCTACCTCACCGAGACCGCGGACGGCACGGCGACGCTCGCCTTCCGCACGCCGAGCGCCACCTTCGCGCCTTACGAGAGCGCCAAGCTCGACGCGATGGCGCAAGAGCTCGACGCCATCTGGGAAAGCATCGTCCGCGACACCTTGAAGAAGTGAAGCGAACCGCGCCCGGCGGCGGCGGCGCGGCCGGTCCTGACGCGCGTCAATCGGTGACACGGACCTCGCCCCGAGGGTGTCGAAGCGAGCCTGTCGAAGGGAGCTTGTCGAAGGGTTGGGTCCGGATCGGCAACCCTTGAAGGGGCGCCCTCCCCGGAAACCCTATTCGGCGATCTCGATCGCGTAGGTCTCGATCACCGTATTGGCGAGGAGCCGGCCGCACATCTGCTCGACCGCCGCGCGCGCCTTGGCGCGATCGGTCTCGGCGAGGTCGAGCTCGATGTACTTGCCCTGGCGCACCTCATTCACGCCGGCGAAGCCGAGCCGGCCGAGCGCCTGTGCGATCGCCTTGCCCTGGGGGTCGAGCACGCCGTCCTTGAGCATGACGTGGACGCGCGCCTTCACTGCATCACCTTGGGTCCCTTGATGTCGCGCGGGCCGCTCTCGGGCAGGATCCCGAGCCGCCGGGCGACCTCCTGGTAGCCCTCCTCGACGCGGCCGAGGTCGTGACGGAAGCGATCCTTGTCCATCTTCTCGCCGGTCTCCATGTCCCACAGCCGACAGTTGTCGGGGCTGATCTCGTCGGCGATGACGATCCGCATGTCGTCGTCCGAGTAGAGCCGCCCGAACTCGAGCCTGAAGTCGACCAGCCGGATGCCGATGCCGAAGAACAGACCGTTGAGGAAATCGTTCACCCTGAGCGCCAGCGACAGCATGTCGTCGAGGTCCTGGGTGCTGGCCCACCCGAAGGCGGTGATGTGCTCCTCCGAGACATACGGGTTGTCGAGGTCATCGGATTTGTATTGGTACTCGATGATCGAGCGCGGCAGCGTCGTGCCCTCGGAAATGCCCAGACGCGTCGCCAGCGAGCCAGCGGCGACGCTCCGCACCACCCCCTCGATCGGGATGATCTCGACCGCCTTGACGAGCTGCTCGCGCATGTTGAGGCGGCGCACGAAGTGGGTCGGAATGCCGATCTCGTTGAGCCGCTTCATGAGGTGCTCGGAGATACGGTTGTTCAGCACGCCCTTACCGGTGATGATGCCGCGCTTCTTGTTGTTGAACGCGGTGGCGTCGTCCTTGAAGTACTGCACGAGCGTGCCGGGCTCGGGTCCCTCGAACAGAACCTTCGCCTTGCCCTCGTATACCTTGTTGCGACGAGCCATGACCTCGACCTCATGTGTGGGAGCCGGCCCGGCGGCGGCGGGCGTGGAATGCGCGAACGCCGGCCGGGCGCCGGCGGCACTAACGTAGATAGCGTATCCGAGGGCCGAAAACAATGTTCCGGCGCGCGGCTATTCCCCCGGTCGCCAAGAACGGCTACCATGATGGCAGTTAGGGAGGACAAAATGACCATAACTGTAATCAAGAATGCACGGGCGGC
>JAPUJA010000241.1 GCA_027296525.1 Pseudomonadota bacterium
CGCCGCGGCTTTCGACGGTCGCGCGCAGGACCTCCGGGTTGCTCATGAAGAAGTTCGTCGGCGAGAGCGCGTCGACGAACTGGCGGGTATAGAAATCCACCTTGCGCTGGCTCGATTGATCGAGGCCCTCGACGTCCGCGACCGCCTGCTCAAACCAGCGCGCCGTCAGCAGGTAAGACTGTTTGATGAAGTCGAAAAGCGGATTCTCGCTCCATTCCTTGTCGTGGAAGCGGCGGTCATCGGCGCGGGGAGCGGCGAGAGGTTCCGTCTCCTCGCCCATGAGGCGCCGGGTGGTCTGTTGCCACAGCTCCATGTGGCTCCGCCAGAGGGAGAGCTGCGTCTCGGCGAGCTGGGCGGGGTTGGCGAGCAGCCGGGCGGTCATCTCAAGGAACGCGCCCGCGATATTGAGCGGATCGCCATGGCCGAGATGCCCGGTGCCCCCATGGCGGCTCAAGAAGTCGCCGATGAGACGCCGGCTCTCTTCTGCGATTCGGGCGAAGTCGGCGGCGGGATCCGCTCCCTGGCCGGATTTAGCGTTCTTGTCAGAGGGTTGCTCGTTCATCGGGCTCCTGATCCACGAGTGGCGCGCGCCGCTCCCCTCGACGGCCCCGAGCCGTCTTTGGCCTTCGGGGAGGCAACCGGCCCGGGGGCCCGGCGCAAAAACATTGATCTTTGCGGGTAAGCTTGTTTCTATTACGGAAATTTAGACGCGGATCAAGAATTTTAACCTCAAATGGGGGAAGGGTTGCGAAAACTTCGGCAGAGGCTTGCGGCCCTACAAAGTGCGTCACGACGCTTTCCGGTTGGTTTCGGCGCGGCCTTGATGGCCGGCGGCCTGGGGCTTGCTGCTTGCTCAGAGGTGCCCGATTGGGCCAATCCGGCGGTTTGGGGCAGCGGCGACATGTGGCCGATCGATACCGACGGAGAGGCCGCGGAAGAGACGGACACCGTCGGGCCGCCGGGCGAGGATGTCGGGCCGCCGGGCGAGGATGTCGGGCTGCTGGGCGAGGATGTCGGGCCGCTGGGCGAGGATGTCGGGCCGCCGGGCGAGGATGAAGACTTCCCGACCCTTGGGAGCGTCCCGGATCAAGCCCCGAGCACGACCCCCCCGGAAGAGACCGAACGACTCCAAGCGGGCCTGATCGCCGATCGTGAGTTCGCCCAATACACGGATGAGGTGCTCCGCGGCGAAACGCCGTCTGGCCCGGCGCCACCCCCCGACCTGGAGCTCGCCGCCGAGGCCTACCTGACGACCGCTCCGGGAGGCGCGCCGACGACCTATGTCGGTTCGGGCGGCGTGTTGAGCATCGAATCCTTCAAGGCGCGCTTCAACGAGGAATTCGACGCATCGGGCGCGAGCCGCTACGTCGCCCCCCAAGCATCGGCGGCCGAGGGCGATGCGGATTCTCAGCTCGCCTCGATCGAATCCGATGACTTCGACGTCATCGGCGAATCATACCTCACCGAGCTCGATCGACTGCCGGTGCCGGGCCTGGGTTACAAGGCCGGGGTCGTCTACTTCGCCAACGGTCAATCGTGGCTTTCATCGACGGCGAAAAGAACGCTGCGCGATGTGGCGCAAACCCTGAAAGGCACCAACAGCGTGATTCGCGTGGTGGGGCATGCCAGCTTGCGCACCCGGGACATGGACCTCGCCCGGCACAAGCTCGTCAATTTCGAACTCTCCGTCGACCGCGCCCGGACCGTCGCGCAGGAACTCATTCGCCAAGGCGTTCCCTTGGGACGCGTCTTCGTCGAGGCGCGCGGCGACAGCGAGCCGGTCACCCACGAGATCATGCCTGCCGGCGAAGCCGAAAATCGACGGGCCGAAATCTTCATCAGCTATTGAAGGCGCTCGCGGCCGCGGGCCGGGTGTTTTCGCCGTTCAGGCGCCGGCATTCGCGATAAACGGCGAGCGGCTCCTCGCGACGCTTGACCGTCCAGCGCGGCAACGATAGAGCTTAACGGCGAGCCGCCCCCCGGCGTACCTTCGGATTCGAATCGTTATCCGCAGATAAATTTATTGATGCAAATAACTTGAGCTGCATTTTTCGAGTCATTCGTTAATGAGAGAAGATGACGTTAGGGGGCCCCGGTGAGCACGCCGCTCAGGGTCGGCATCGCGGGTCTTGGGACCGTTGGGGCGACGACGTTCCAGCTCTTGAGTGAGCACGCGGCGCTCGTCGCCGCGCGCGCCGGGCGACCGATCCAGGTCGCCGCGGTTTCCGCCCGAGACCGCACGCGAAACCGGGGCATCGATCTCTCCGAATCGCGCTGGTACGACGCGCCGAAAGCCCTCACCGAGGACCCGGAAATCGACGCGGTGGTCGAGCTCATCGGCGGTGCCGACGGTATCGCCCAGGAGCTCTGCGAACAGGCGATCGCCCACGGCAAGCATGTCGTGACGGCGAACAAGGCGCTGATCGCCCATCACGGCACGGCGCTCGCCACGGCGGCCGAGGCGGCCGGTGTCGCGCTCGGCTTCGAGGCCGCGGTGGCCGGCGGGATTCCGATCGTCAAGGCGCTGCGCGAAGGCCTCGCGGCCAACGCCATTCAGCGCGTCTACGGCATCCTGAACGGCACCTGCAACTACATCCTGAGCGCGATGGACCATGCCGTCAGCGAGGGCAAGGAGAGCGACTTCGCGGCCACCCTGGCCGAGGCCCAGCGCCTGGGCTATGCCGAGGCCGACCCGAGCTTCGATGTCGACGGGATCGACACCGCTCACAAGCTCGCGATCCTGACCGGCTTGGCCTTCGGCTGTCCGCTCGATTTCGCCGCCGTGCATATCGAGGGCATCCGGGCGATCAACGGCGTCGATATCGGATTCGCGCGCGAGCTCGGCTACAAGATCAAACTGCTCGGCATCGCCGGTCTGACGGAGGGTGGCGTCGAGCAACGGGTGCATCCCTCGATGGTGCCGCTCGCCAACCCCATCGCCCATGTCGACGGGGTTTTCAATGCCGTCGTCGCCCACGGCGATCATGTCGACCGCGCCTTGTTCGAGGGGCGGGGCGCGGGCGGCGGGCCGACCGCCTCCGCCGTGGTCGCCGATCTGATCGACATCGCCCGCGGGCTCCGCCCGCCGAGCTTTTCGATCCCGGCGGCGGAGCTCTCCCGGCTCGCGACGGTGCCGATCGAGAAACGCCGGGGCGCCTATTACATCCGCTTGATGGTGTTGGACCGGCCCGGCGTGATCGCCGACGTGACCGCGTGCCTGCGGGATCACCAGGTCTCGATGGAGGCGATGCTCCAGCGCGCCCGCGCGCCGGGCGAGGCGGTGCCGGTGGTGATGACGACCCATGAAACCGTGGAGGCGTCGATGCGCCATGCGCTCACTCAAATCGCCGCCCTCGATTCGGTCCTCGAGCCGCCGCACATGATCCGCATCGAGCATCTGTGAGGGCATCATGAGCGCGAGCGCGTCACTCGACCGGACTCTCGCCCTCGAGGCGGTGCGCGTGACCGAAGCCGCGGCCATCGCGAGCGCCGGCTATACCGGGCGGGGCGACGAGAAGGCCGCCGATCAGGCCGCGGTCGACGCCATGCGCGCCGCGCTGAATGGGCTCGATATCCAAGGGCGCGTGGTGATCGGCGAAGGCGAACGCGACGAAGCCCCGATGCTCTATATCGGTGAGGAGGTGGGAACCGGGAAGGGACCCAAGGTCGATATCGCCCTCGATCCCCTGGAAGGCACGACCATCTGTGCGACGGGCCGGCCCAACGCGCTCTCGGTGCTGGCCTTCTCGAATCCCGGCGGCCTGCTGAACGCGCCCGACGTCTACATGGAGAAGATCGCGGTCGGCGATGGCCTGCCCGACGGCGTGATCGACCTCGACGAGCCGCCCAAGGGCAATCTGAAAAATCTTGCGAGAGCCAAGGGATGCGCCCTCGAGGATCTCGCCGTGCTGGTTCTCGAGCGGCCGCGTCACGAGGAACTCATCGCGAAGCTGCGCGAGACCGGTGCGCGGGTCATCCTGATCTCCGACGGCGACATCGCGGGCGTGATCGCGACCACGCGCTTGAGCCGCGAGGTCGATATCTATATGGGCATCGGAGGCGCACCGGAAGGCGTGCTCGCGGCCGCGGCCCTGCGCAGCATCGGCGGGCAGATGATGGGCCGGCTCGTGTTCCGTAACGACGAGGAGAAGGAGCGCGCGCACCGCCTCGGAATCCAGGATTTGGATCGCAAATACGGCATGACCGAATTGGCCGGTGGCGATGTCGTGTTCGCCGCCACCGGCGTCACCAGCGGCTGGATGCTGGACGGCGCCAAGCGCCGGGGTGATTTTCTCACGACCCATTCGATGGTGATGCGCTCGAGCACGGGCACCCTGCGCACCCTGCGCGCCGAACGCGATCTCACCCGAAAGCGGCTTGGCGGGGCGGGGCCGTGAGCGAGACGGTCGAGCGCGACGGCTTTCTCGGCGTCGAGAGATCGATTTGCGATCGGCGCTGGCGCATGAGGCCCGGCGACGAGCGGCTCGCCCTTGCCCTCTCCCAGCGTCTCGAGCTTCCCGATATCGTCGGGCGTCTGCTCGCCGCGCGGGGGATCGACCTCGACTCGGCGGAGTCGTTCCTGAACCCGACTTTACGCACGGTGCTGCCCGATCCCTCGGAGCTCCTCGACATGGACATGGCGGCCGCGCGCATCGCGCGCGCCGTGACCCAAGGAGAGGGGATCGCGATCTTCGGCGATTACGACGTGGACGGCGCGACCTCGAGCGCCGTGTTGCTGCGCTTCTTCCGCGCCGTCGACGCGCACGCCTCGGTCTACATCCCGGACCGCCAGAAGGAGGGCTACGGCCCGAACGCCCCGGCGCTGCTCAAGCTGAAAGCCGAGGGTGCCGGCGTGGTCGTGACGGTCGATTGCGGCACGACCGCGTTTGAGCCGCTGGCGACGGCCAAGGAGGCCGGGCTCGACGTCATCATCGTCGATCATCATGTGGCCGAGCCCGAGCTGCCCGCGCGTTTCGCGATGATCAACCCGAACCGGCTCGACGAGACGCGGACGTTGGGGAATCTCGCCGCCGTCGGGGTCGCCTTCCTGCTCGCGGTCGCGGTCAATCGGGAGCTGCGCCGTATCGGCTGGTTCCGGGAGCGGGCCGAGCCCGACCTGCTCGAATGGCTCGACCTCGTGGCGCTCGGCACGGTGTGCGACGCGGTACCGCTCACCGGCGTCAACCGCGCCTATGTGACCCAAGGGTTGAAGGCGATGACGATGCGCCGGAATGTCGGCTTGTGCGCGCTCTCGGACACCGCCGGGCTCGACCAGCCGCCCAGCGCCTACCATCTGGGCTACGTGCTCGGACCCCGGGTCAACGCGGGCGGACGCGTGGGCAACGCCAATCTCGGCGTTCGCCTGCTCACCACCGACGATCGCGAGGAGGCGCTCGTCCTGGCCCACCGGCTCGAGGAGCTCAATCAGGAGCGCCGCGCGATCGAGACGCGCGTGCTCGCCGAAGCGAGCGCCGAGGCCGAGGCGAAGCTTGGCGCCGCCCCGGTTCTCCTGGTCGCGGGCGAGGACTGGCATTCGGGCGTGATCGGCATCATCGCGAGCCGGCTCGCCCAGCGCTACGAGCGGCCCACGGCGGTGGTCAGCCTCGCGGGCGAGACGGGGCGCGCCTCGGCCCGCTCGGTCGCGGGCGTCGATCTCGGCGCGGCGGTCACGGCGGCGCGCCAGGCGGGTCTGCTCGTCCATGGCGGCGGGCACCCGATGGCTGCCGGATTCACCGTCGAGCGCGCGAAACTGCCTGCGCTCGAGGCGTTTCTCATCGAGCGCCTCGGCCCCTCG
>JAPUJA010000242.1 GCA_027296525.1 Pseudomonadota bacterium
GATGCCGTCGTGGCGGCCGAGCACGGCTCCGGCACGGTCGACGATATCGCCCGGCTCGGACGCCTCGGGCCGCAGCCGGCGGACGATCCGGGCGTAGTCGCCGTCGGGCACGAAGCAGATGTCCTGGCTGTCGGGCTTGGCCGCGACCGGCAGCGCGAAGCCTTCGGCCAGGCGGCGCACTTCCTCCTTCTCCAATTCGCCCAGCGGAAAGCGCAGCATCCCGAGCTGCTCTCTCGTGGTCCCGAAAAGAAAATAGCTCTGGTCGCGGCCACGGTCCCTCGCGCGCCGAAGCTCGGGCCCCCGGGGCCCCAGGACGCGGCGGGCGTAATGGCCGGTTGCCAGCGCCTCGGCCCCGAGGTCGCGCGCGATTCCTAAGAGATCGCGGAACTTGACCGTTCGATTGCAGGTCACGCAGGGGATCGGCGTCTCGCCCTTGGCATAGCTCGCGGCGAAGTCCTCGATCACCTCGGTGCGAAAACGCTCCTCATAGTCGAGCACGTAATGGGGGATGCCCAAGCTGTCCGCCACCCGGCGCGCATCGTGAATGTCCTGGCCGGCGCAACAGGCGCCCTTTCGCCCCACCGCCTGGCCGTGATCGTAGAGCTGAAGCGTGATGCCGACCACCTCGAAGCCCTCCTCCTTGAGGAGTGCCGCGACGGTCGATGAATCGACGCCGCCCGACATGGCGACGACCACGCGCGTCGCGCTCGGCGGCTTCGCGAAGCCCAAGCTGTTCATGACCCGGAATATAAGCCTCTGCCCCGCGGGCACAAGCGCCCCCGATCGAGGCCCGCGCTCAGTCCGTGGGCGGAGGCCAGCGGGCCAGCATCGGCCGGAGCAGGATCGGCGCCGCGATGCAGGTCGCGAGCGAAACGAGCACCATGGTGGCGAAGAGCTCGCTCGATACCGCCCACGGGCCGAGGCGCCGGCCCTCGTCCAGGATCACGAGGGCGATCTCGGCGCGCGGCACCATGCTGACGCCGATGAGCGAGGCGCCGGCCAGGCCGTCCAAGGCGAGCGCCGGGAGCCCGGCGCCCAGGACCTTGCCGATGACGGCGGCGGCGAACAGGAAACCCGCGCCGGCGAGCACGAGGCCGAGGGATGCGGGCTCGAACTGCAAGCCGATGCCGATGAAGAAGAAGGGGACGAAGAGGTCATAGAGCGCGCCGAACGAGGCGTCGACGTGGACGGCCTCGGGATCGCGGCTGAACACGAGGCCCGCGAACAGCGCGCCGACGGCGAGCGAGAGCCCGAGGAGTCCGGCGAAGGCGGCGATCAGAACGCCGACGCCGGCGACCAGCAGCATCAGGTCCGGCGGCCGCTCGTGGCGCGCGAAGTAGCGCGTGATGGGCCGTTCGAGATAACGCGAAAAGAGAACGCAGAGCGCGCCGAAGAGCAGAGCCTTCGCAACCAGGGCGAGTGCCGTCCAGCCGGCGACGGCGAGCACGGAGCCGTCCGCCGCGCCGCTCAGGATCGGCGCTATGCCCACAAGCAGGACCATGAGGAAGACGGCGGAAAGGTCGTCGAGCTCGGCGACGTCGATCAGCAGACTGCCGCGCCGCGACTTGAGCGCGCCCGCCTCCTGCCAGACCTGGGTGCTGACCCCAACGCTCGTCGCCGTGAAGGCGACCGCGATGAAAAGGCTCGGGATGAGCTGGAGCCCCACGATATGCCGGCCGACCAGATAGCCGAGAGCGCCGCTCAACAGCATATTGACGAGCCAGATGGGCGCCGCGCGCGGGAACTCGCGCAGGAGCGCATCGAGCTTGCTTTCGAGCCCGACGCGGAAGAGAAGCGCGAAGATCCCGAGCCCGGCGAGCAGCTGCAACGCGCTCACGAGATCGGCTGAGAGGAAGCCGAGACCGGAATCGGCGAGCCTGAGACCGAATCCGAGCAGGATGAAACCCACGAGTGGAGGAACCCCAAGCCCACGCATCACGGGGCGCAGGACGATCGACAGGGCGAGGAGCCCGCCGACGATCAAAAGCGAAAGCGAAACCGATCCGGCGAGCTCAGGCATGGCGCTCTCGGGCGGGAAACATGGCCGGCTGCGATCCCTTCGAGACCGTGCTATAGAAAACGACAATCATTATGCAATCACCGCGATGCAATCTCCACGCCACTCGGGAACCGTCGGGAGCAACTTTAAATTCGCCGAGCGAGCAAATTCTCCTCTCCCAAACCCTTCCTGAAATCGGTGCGGCCGAGCGGGCCAGCATCGGCCGGCAAGCGTCGGGGCCGCCGAGGCGCTTCTGAACGTGGGAACCGGCAAGGAGACATCGATCGCGGAGCTTGCCCGGCTGATCGCCGGCATCGTCGGTTACGAGGGCGGCTGGCGCTTCGATCCGAGCAAGCCGGACGGGATGCCCCGCAAGCGGCTCGACGTTTCGAGGCTCGACGCACTCGGCTGGCGGGCGCAAACGCCGCTCGAGCAAGGCTTGGCCCAGACATACGTCTGGTATTTCGAGGCGCTGGAGGCGGACCGGCTGCGCGCTTAGACACTCCCTCGACGTGCGCGAAGGACAAAGCCGGGTCGGTCTCCGGGGAGCCAATCGCGGCGTTCGGGGAGAAACTCGGACGGGTTGTCGAAAAAAGGAAACCCGGCTTGCAGGTTCCAGAGGCAAAGCTCTATCGCGCGATCGGCGCCGCCGCCGAGGCCATCGGGAAGCCGGCGTTCCTGACCACGCTCCTTCGCCTCCTCCACTCGCTCGTGCCCTCGGACCGGCAGATGGCAATGCGCTACCCGCGCCACGCCGTGCCCGATTTCCTCGTCGGCCTGCAGAAGCTCCCCAAAAGCGTGACCGAGCTCTACGCTTCAGGCTACTACCGGTTCGACCCCTTCTACCGCTTCTGGCGCGAGCGCGGGCGGCTCGGCGTCTACAGCTACCGTGACATCACATCCCGCCGCTTAGCTACGAGCGAATATTTCAGCGTCTATATGCCCAAGGCCCAGATCTCCGACGACCTCGCGACCTTTCTTCCGGGCATCGGCGGCGCGGCCATCGTGTTCTTCCTGGAGCGCCGGACCGGCCGCTTCACGAGACACGAGGTCGAGCGCCTGCGGCGCATCTATCCCACCGTGTTGGGCCTCCACGCGGCCCATCTCGCGCGTCTCCTGCTGGCCCTGGCGGGCGAAGCGGAGGGCGTGCTGCTCGCCGAGGCGCCCCGCGCCGTCAGGCTCGACGACCGCGACGGGCGGGTCGTCTTCCGAAGCAGGGCCTGGCGCGAATGGGCCGCCGACAACGCGGCGATCGCGAACGCGCTCGAAGAGCTCTCCCACACCGAAACGCCCTCGAGCCGGGCGATCGATCCGTTCATCCTCGAGGTCGAGCCGTTGAACGCCGACTATCCCCTGGCTCCCAACGGTCGGATGTATCTCCTCGAGAAGGCCGAACCCGGCGTGCTCGATTATCCCGAGGCGGTCGCGCGCTTCATGCCCGAAGAGCTCACGCCCCGCGAGCGCGACATCGTCCGCCTGATCCTCGCGGGCTATCCGACGGAGGCGATCGCCAAGTCGCTCGGGATCGGAAAGGGCACCGTCAAGAACCACCGGCGGCGGCTCTACGACAAGCTCGATATCACCACCGAGCGGGAGCTCTTCTCTCTCTTTCTCGAGTTTCTCGCCGGCGCGCGAACGGGCGCCGATCTCTAAACGCATCGCCGGTGAAAGTTCGAATGGTGCCCGTAGCTACCATTGCGAGCGCCGGAGGCGCTCCTTAGGATAGCGCACAAGTCAGTGGCATACTGCCGAACGGAGGAAACCCATGGCCGCGATCGACTTGGCCCAGCGGCGCTTGCTGAACAAGTACCAACCA
>JAPUJA010000243.1 GCA_027296525.1 Pseudomonadota bacterium
GGAGCAGAACCGCGAGCCCGTAAGCCGCCACACGCCACAGCCCGCGGCGCTCTCCGTGCCGTTTGCCCGTCCCGATCAGCATGATGGTGATCCGCGTCGAACCTCGGCGTTAAGTAAAACAGACCGGGCCGGCGAGCGACAGCCGCTCTATTCGCTTGACCTGGCTTGGGAGCGGATGCGAGAGTTTCGTCATAGCGGTTGTTCGGATCGGTTCCCGAATCGGCAGAGGCAAGAGGCGATGGGTGAGGTTATCAATCTCAACCAATATCGAAAGCAACGGGAAAAAGCCGAGAAGGCCCAGCGGAGTGCCGGAAATCGCCTCCGGCACGGACGCACCCGGGAGGAGCGAATCAACGCCCGGCAGGAGTCCGATAGCCAGACGCAGGAGTTCGACGGCAAACGACTCGATCCGGGCCCACCCGACGATCCCCCCGAAGTCGGCTAGACCCGCGGATGGCAGCGGGCGACGGCGCCCTATCTGCGGACAGCCCGTCGTGCAGTTCCCCGCACCGATCGCCGGGGGTGCGCATCCCGAAGCCCGCAGCGCAGGGTGAAAGCTCCCGCATATCGGTTAGCCGCGGCCCTCGGCCTCATCCCCCGAACGCCGGTTTCGCGCGCGGCGATCCCGCGGGCAAACCCGTTTGCAAATCTTGCCGGCGACGATGATGACCAGAGCGACGGTCGCGATCGTCGCCCATCGCTCGAGTGAGATTGGCTCGATCCGAAGCGCCGTGCTGTCCACAAAGAGCAAGTTGCTTCGCTCGGCGGGTTTGGTCACCTCGGGATGGCACGCCTCGGCGTCCTTTTCGACCGGCAGCGGCTCGCCCGTGAGCAGCGACTCATCAGCCTCGAAGTTCGCCGACGACAAAAGGCGAAGGTTGGCGGGAGAGAGGCCGGTCAACCTCGCCTCGAGCGCATCTGGTCCGTTTCGTCGATCCAAGCGATCCGCTATCCTGGGCCATATGAAGATCGCCGCCCCCCTTCCGATCCACAGCGAGGCGATTCGACCGGAATGGATCGATTACAACGGCCATATGAACGTAGCCTACTACATGCTCGTCTTCGACCACACCGTGGACAGCTTCATGGAGGTTATCGGCATTGGGCGGGACTATATCGAGCGGAGCGAAAACTCGATCTTCGCCCTCGATACGCGCATCGCCTATATGCGCGAGGTGCTGGAGGGCCAGATCGTGCGCTGCACCGTCCAACTGCTCGATTTTGACCATAAGCGCCTGCATTATTGCTTCGAGATGCAACATCGCGACGAAGGCTGGACATCGGCCTATTATGAAGCCGTGTCGATTCACGTAAATTTGAACCAACGCCGCTCGGTGCCAATGCCGGATCCGGTGCTCGAGCGCCTCACCCAGATGAAGGCGGCGCACGCCGACCTCGCCAAGCCCGCGTCGTTCCAGCGCAGCCTCGGCCTCGACAAGGTGCCCGTGGGATGAACGCGCTCCCCGGCCAGCGGCGACCGAGAGCGGCGCGGATTGCGCTTTGCGCCGTGCGGGCGGCTTGTTACACCTTCATCATGAGCCGAGAGAGCCCTCGCGCCATCGTTCTGATCGCGGCCGTGCTCGCCCTGTTGTGCACGGGCGGGCGGGTGGCCTATGGGGCGTGCGCGGATGCGCCGAGTGCCGGCGTCAACTGGCAACGCTGCCTCATGGACAAACGCACCTTTGTCGAAATCGACCTCCGGGGAGCAAAGCTTCAAGGGGCGAGTTTCGGGAGCGCGGACCTCTCGGGAAGCGATCTCACCGGCGCGGACGCGACCAAGGCGTCCTTCATACGCACCAAATTGATCGGCACCTCGTTCGATGACGCGGGATTGATGGACACCGATTTCACCCGTGCCGACCTTACCGGGGCGTCACTCAGGAACGCCGATCTCAGGCTTGCACGCTTCTACCGTGCGATCCTGCGCGATGTGGATCTCACCGGCGCGCGCGTGAAGGGGGCCGATCTCCTGAACGCGGACCTCACCGGCGCGATCTGGATCGACGGCGAAAAGCGCTGCGGCGAAGGCTCGATCGGCCTGTGCAATTAGCCCGGTCCGCGGACACAAAGTTATCGTTTGAATTTGCCGATGATCTTCGACCATCGAGTGCTCAGTGGATGACGCCTTCGACATAGGCCGGCTCGGAGCCGCCGGGCGGCCCCCTGTTCCGAGCGCCGATCGCTCGGACTATCTGAGCGCGCTCAACGCCGAACAACGCGTCGCCGTCGAAGCGCTCGACGGTCCCGTCCTCGTCCTGGCCGGCGCGGGCACGGGAAAGACGCGCGTGCTCACGACCCGGCTCGCCCACATCTTAAAGACCGGGCGCGCATGGCCCAATCAGTTGCTCGCGGTGACTTTCACGAACAAGGCCGCGCGCGAGATGATCGAGCGCGTCGAACGTCTCCTCGCGCGCTCCGTCGACGGGCTTTGGCTGGGAACCTTTCACTCCATGGGCGCGCGAATCCTCCGCCGTCACGCCGAGCTCGTCGGGCTGAAGCCCAACTTCACCATCATCGACACCGATGATCAGCTGCGCCTTTTGAAGCAAATCCTGGCCGCCGCCAACATCGACGAAAAGCGTTGTCCGGCGCGAGTCCTCGCCGCGATCATCGACCGATGGAAGAACAAGGGGCTCACCGTGGATAAGGTCGCCGATGCCGACGGCGCCGACTTCGCGGACGGGCGCGCCGTCGACCTCTACCGCGGATATCAGGAGCGGCTGCTGACCCTGAACGCGGCGGATTTCGGCGATCTCCTGCTGCACAATCTCAGCCTTTTCACCGAAAACACCGATCTCCTTGCCGATTATCACGAGCGATTCAAGTTCATCCTCGTCGATGAGTATCAGGACACCAATGTCGCGCAGTATCTCTGGTTGCGGCTCCTCGCCCAGGGCGAGCGCAACATCTGCTGCGTGGGCGATGACGATCAGTCGATCTATGGATGGCGCGGAGCCGAGGTCACGAACATTCTGCGCTTCGAGCGCGATTTTCCAGGCGCCCAGGTGATCCGGCTCGAGCGCAACTACCGCTCAACACCGGATATCCTCGGCGCGGCCTCCGGGCTGATCGCCCACAACGACGGGCGGCTCGGCAAGACGCTCTGGACCGAGCGGCAAGGCGGCGAGAAGCTGTCCGTCCGGGGCGTCTGGGACGGCGCGGACGAGGCGCGCTGGGTGGGCGAGGAGATCGAGGCGCTTCAGCAGAAGGGGCACGCGCTCGGTGAGATTGCCATGCTCGTGCGTGCCGGTTTCCAGACACGAGCGTTCGAGGAGCGTTTCCTCGAGATCGGACTCCCCTACCGCGTCATTGGAGGCTTGCGGTTCTACGAACGCCGGGAAATCCGTGATGCGGTCGCCTATATCCGCGTGCTCGTGCGCTCGGAAGACGGTCTCGCCTTCGAGCGAATCGTCAACTTACCCAAGCGTGGTCTTGGGAACGTGTCGATTCAGGCGATTCACACGCTTGCGCGCGCCAAGCGCCTCTCGCTCCAGGATGCCGCCCGCCTCCTCATCGAGACGGACGAGCTTAAGCCCAAGGCGCGTGCGGTCCTTCGCGATCTGCTCGAAAGCTTCGAGCGCTGGCGGGCTGAGCTCGAGTCGAAGCCCCACACCGACGTCGTCGAGATCATGCTCGACGAATCCGGTTACACCGAGATGTGGCAAAAGGACAAATCCCCGACCGCCCCGGGGCATCTCGAAAACTTAAAGGAGCTCGTCCGCGCGCTCGAAGAATTCGAGACCCTCGAGGGGTTTCTCGACCATGTAAGCCTGGTGATGGATCTGGCCGAGCGCGTGGACGACGAGATGGTCAACCTGATGACGTTGCACGGCGCGAAGGGACTCGAATTCGACACCGTGTTCCTCCCCGGCTGGGAGGAAGGGCTTTTCCCGCATCAGTTGTCGTTGGAGGAGTCGGGGCTGGCCGGACTCGAAGAGGAGCGCCGTCTGGCCTATGTCGGGCTGACCCGCGCGCGCCGGAAGGCCTATATCCTCTGGGCCGCGAATCGTCATATCTACAATCAGTGGGTGAGCAGCGCCCCCTCGCGTTTCATCGACGAGCTGCCGAGCGAACATATCGAGTTCGAGCAGGTCGGGACCTACGACCGAGCCGGCGGCCATGCACCCGAGAATGCGCTCGTCGAACTCGAGCGGTTTCCCGAGCTCGCGTCCGGGCTGTCTGATCGCTCCCGGAGCCGGCATCGCCGTCGCCGGTCGCGCATGACCGAGGCCGAATACGAGTTCGCCGAGCCGAGCGCGGACGAATCCCTTTGGCGTGTCGGGGAACGCGTCTATCACAGGAAATTCGGCCACGGCCAAATCATCGACGTCGATGGCGACAAGCTCGCGATCGCCTTCGAGAAAGGCAGCCAAAAGAAAATCTTGGCGAGTTTCGTCGAACCCGCCTGACGGACCTCAGCCCGAGCGGTGCGAGCGCGCCTTCCTCGCGAACGAGCGGATCGAACCACCCCAGGGGGAGCCACTCTCCTTTTCAACTGCCGACACGGCCTTGAATTCCTTCGCCGCCCTGGCCTTCCGGGGGGGCGCCTTCCGACCGTGCAGAAGGGGCCCCAGGCCGAACATCCATTGCCTTCCCGGGCCGCCGTCCAGGGTCCGGTGGACGAGGGCGCATTCCAAATAGGTCAGCATCTTGATGAGACGCGCTTCGCGCGGAATGTAGGCCTCGACGGTCCTTGCGGGGATCGATCTTTGCACCAGGATTTCGCGGCCGCACCTGTCCCAAAACTTCGCGAGCTGCCGCCGCGCAGTGTGGAACTCGCGGTGCGTCGCCCGATCCATCAGCGGCGACTCGACGGTTGGCGCGTGCGGATCGCGCTGCCACGGATAAATGTAGCTCGCCAGAAGCCAGAGCTTCGCCGTCGGGCCGATCCAATAGGGCGGAACCTCATCGACCCAGGTCATAAGGCTCTGGCCTTCGGGAAGCGGCAGGCCCTCCGGGAAACGGGTGGCGTCGATCAGCTCGTCGAGTGTCTCTGGGATCGAGCGGTCCTGCTCCTGCCAGACGGCATAGGCTTCATCGAGGAGCTGCCAAAAGCGCTCACGCGTCGGCGTGAGCCGCGCGTACTCGTCCTCAAACGCGAGCAACGGTTCCATAGCTTTTATCCTCCTCTCCCCCTCTCCGGCGGTTCCACCATTTTGTTCGTTATTGCCGCCCTTAAGGGGGCCATCGTTTTCTCAATGATAGACTCGACCCGGAACATCGATCAATGGAATAGGCCGCCGGCCGGTTAACCAAGATGCCGGCCAAGGCGCGCGACCGAGCCGATTCAAGCGAGAAGGAAATGGCGGAAGAGAAAGGCTATTGGAGTCTGGCGTTTTCCGCCCCGGGGCGCGGCGGCGCCGGGCGTGGAGGCGGTGCTCGAGCCGCTGGCCGCCGCCATCTCGGCGTTCCAAGCGGCCCGGCCGGTTTCCGCCACGGACGATGCCGTATGGCGCCTCGAAGTACTCATGCCGCGCAAGCCGGACCCCCGGCGGATCGCCGCCCTGCTCGAAAAGGCGATCGAGGACCGATCCCTTTCCGCCCGATCGATGCAGGTGCGCCGGGTGCCGAAGGTCGATTGGGTCGCGCGCGTCGCCTCCAGGACGCCCCCGCTCCGCCTCGGCCGCTATTTCGTCCACGGCTCTCATATATCGGCGGTTCCGCCCGGCTCGCTCGGTCTGAAGATCGATGCGGGAGCCGCCTTCGGCACCGGGCTCCATGGCACCACCCGAGGCTCGCTCGCGGCGCTCGACCGCTTGGCCTCACGGGCCACCGTCTCGCGCACCCTCGATATCGGCTGCGGGTCGGGGGTGCTCGCCGTCGCGATGGCGAAGACCTGGCACCGTCCCGTCTGGGCCGTCGACATCGACCGCGTCGCCGCCGGCGAGACTCGAGCGAATGCGCGCGCGAACGGCGTGGCTCATCTCATCCACACGAGATGCGGCGACGCCCTGTGCGCTCCCGGGATTTCGCGCGCCGGCCCCTACTCGATCATCGCCGCGAATATTCTGGAGGGGCCGCTTCGAAAGATGTCGTCTGCACTTGCGCGTCACCTCTCACCGGGTGGCAGCGCCGTCCTTTCCGGCCTTCTGCCCGACCAGGCGGAGCGCGTGCGCGCCCGCTACCGGGCACTCGGCTTGCGGCTAAGGCACCGTATCGAGATCGACGGCTGGGTCACCCTCCTGCCCCAGAAGCCTTCCTACTCGGCCGCGTCCACCCAGCAGAGCTCCGTCTCGAATCGCCCGTCCGGATGAAAAAGCAGGCGCCGGTACGCCGGCGGCTCGTCCGAGAACGCCGGCTCGTCCCTCAGCCTCAAGAATTGGCGGCAGGTGGACGGTGAGCCGATGAGACGGACGCCCCGCCGCTCGCCCTCGAAGGGCTGATGGGTGTGGCCCCAGAGCACGGCCTTCACCTGGGGATGGCGATCGAGCCGGGCAAACAGGTCGTCGCCGTTGTCGAGCCCCATGGCGTCCATCCAGGCGCTTTGGATCGCCACCGGGTGATGATGGAGAGCGACCAGGGTCGGCACCTCTTCATGGCCGCCCAGGAGCCCGTCGAGCTCGTCGAGGGCGCCGTCGTCGAGATGCCCGCCATGCACCCCGGGCACCACCGAATCGAGCAAGACGAAGCGCCAGGCGCCGAAGCCGAAAGCGCGCACCGTCCTCACGGAACCGCTCGCGAAGCTGTTCGACATGATGTCCGGGTCGTCGTGATTGCCCGGCAGGCAATAAACCGGCACGCCGAGCGGTTCGAGCAACCGGCGCAGGCGCCGGTAGGCACACTCGGAGCCGGTTTCGACGAGGTCCCCGGTCGCGAGCAGGAAGGCGGGGGGCCAGTCCCGCCGCTTGGCGGCCCTCAGCACGCGAACGAGCGAGGCGTGGCTGTCCATATCGAAGACGCGGACCTCCGCCCGCTCGGTAATGTGACAGTCCGTAACCTGAATGACACGGAAAGACTCGTCACTGGAAATCATCGTCTCGAATCGTTCGGCGCCACGCGATTCTCAAAAGGAGGCACCACGATAGTGGCTCCTGGCCAAAGCCTCAATGTTTGCCTATGTTCCCGAAACAAGGAGACCAGATTTTGGTCGAATCGATCCCTTCCTACCGCGGTGACGAAGAGCTTGCGCGTCTCCTGGCCGAGGCGGGCGCGGCGCTTTCGCTCGAGGAGACGAAGACCCTCGTCGCCGGCGCCGCCGCCGCCCCCCCGGGCTCGGACGGTTGGACTCACCTGGTTGCGCCCGACCTCACCGGCGCGCTCGACGAACAACTCCGCGCCTTACGCGCGGCATCGATTCCCGATGACGGTCTCGAGGATCGAGCCGCCCTGCCCGCGCGTCTCGCCGCCTTGCGCGCCGAGCTCGAGCGGCGCGCCCTGGCGGGCTTCCTCTTGCTCGTGGGCGATGAGCATCACGGCGAATATGTCGCCCGCCGGGCCATGCGCCTCGCCTGGCTCACGGGATTTACGGGCTCGGCGGGCCTCGCGGTGGTGCTGCGCGAGAAGGCGGCGCTCTTCGTCGACGGGCGTTACACGCTCCAGGCCGAGCAGCAGGTCGACGCCGCGCTCTTCGAGCATCGCCACATCACGAACGAGCCTCCGGCCGATTGGATCGCCGCCCACCTCAAGGACGGTGAGGCGCTCGGCTACGATCCCTGGCTTCACACGCTCAAGGAGGTCGAGCGATATGCCGGCGCGGCGGCGAAGGCGGGCGCCACGCTCGCCGCGCTCGAGGACAACCCGATCGACGCGATCTGGTCCGATCAGCCGCCCGCGCCGATCGCGCCGGTGCTCGCCCACGACCTCCATTACGCCGGCAAGTCATCCGAAGCGAAGCGGACCGAGCTCGCACAGGCGTTGCGCGCTGACGGCATCGACGCCGCCGTGCTGACGGCGCCCGATTCGATCGAGTGGCTCCTGAACCTGCGCGGCGGCGACGTGCCGTGCTCGCCCCTTGCCCTCTGCTTCGCGCTTCTGCACGCGAACGGCACCGTCGAGTTGTTCATCGACGCTCGCAAACTCGCGCCCGGCCTCCGCGAGGAGCTCGCCCCCGACGTGACGCCGAGGGCGCCCGCGAGCCTCGGCGATCGGCTCGGGGCGCTCGCCGGGCGCAAGGTCCTGGCGGATCCCGAGCTTGCGCCGGCCTGGATCTTCCACCGGCTTGAGGCCGCCAGCGGCCGGATCGAGAAGCGCCGCGATCCCTGTCTTCTGCCCAAGGCGACGAAGAATCCCGTGGAAATCGCGGGCGCCCGCGCGGCTCATCGGCGCGACGGAGCCGCACTCGTGCGCTTTCTCTGCTGGCTCGAGAAGACGGTGCCGGACGGGCAGGTGAGCGAGATGGACGCCGCCCGCTATCTGGCGGAACGCCGCGCCGAGAACAATCTCTATCGGGGACCGAGCTTCGAGACGATCTCCGGCGCCGGCGCGAACGGCGCCATCGTGCATTATCGCGTGAGCCCCGAAAGCGATCGGACGATTTCACCCGACGAGCTCTATCTCGTGGACTCGGGCGGGCAATATCTGGACGGAACGACCGATGTCACCCGGACCCTCGCCTTCCGCAAGCCCGGCGGCGAAGAGCGCGATCGCTTCACGCGGGTTCTCAAGGGCCACATCGCCCTCGCGCGCGCGCACTTTCCGGAAGGAACCACGGGCCCTCAACTCGATACGCTCGCACGCCGCGCGCTTTGGGAAGCCGGCCTCGACTACGACCACGGGACGGGCCACGGCGTCGGAAGCTATCTCGGCGTCCACGAGGGTCCCCAGCGCATCAGCAAGCTCGCGAACGACGTCGCGCTGGTCCCGGGCATGATCGTTTCCAATGAGCCCGGCTACTACAAGACGGGCGCCTACGGCATCCGAATCGAGAACCTCGTCGTGGTCACGGAGCCGTCGAGCCCGCCCGGCGCGGAGCGCCCGGTGCTCGGGTTCGAGACGCTGACCCAGGCGCCGATCGACCGGAAGCTGATCGACCGGACTCTGTTGGACGCCGAGGAGATCGCTTGGCTCGACGGCTACCATGCCAGCGTCCGCGAGAGCTTGACGCCCTTGCTCGAGGCCGAGACGGCCGAATGGCTCGGCTCCGCGACCCGGCCCCTGGATGCGCCTTGACCCCCGCGCCCTGAAGCTTTACGACGGCCGCCGGCCTGTGCGCTTGACCTGGGCGGGGCATGCGCGTTTTCTTGGGCCGGGCCCGTAGTTCAGCTGGTCAGAACGCGCCGCTCATAACGGCGTTGTCGCAGGTTCGAGTCCTGCCGGGCCCACCATAATTTCAAAGAGTTAAATCCTTCACATTTCAACTCTTTGGGCTTGTAAGTGCGCTGTAAGTGCAAGATAGCCCTTACGCCGCTTTCTTCTTGGGCTGGAACCGCGGTCGGCAACAGGTTGCCATCAGCAATTCTCAATAGGTCAGAATTACTGACTAAGCGACCGGCGGTCGCCTACGCCCCGGAGCTAGATGGTCCCTCCAAGTGATTGGGAGGGCGACACGGCCCAAAGTGCACTTCCTACATTTTTCGACACTTCAGCAGTGGTTCGCTTGCGCGCGCCT
>JAPUJA010000244.1 GCA_027296525.1 Pseudomonadota bacterium
TAGGCGTCGCCGAACTTGCGTTCCAGATAGGCTTCCTCGCGCGCCACCACGCCATAGCGGATGACCAGGTAGAACGGCACCAGCGTCGACAAGATCCACAGGCTATCGAAGGCGATGGCGACGCCAACCGTGCCGATGTGCGCGCCCAGATAGATGGGATTGCGGGAGGACGCGAACACACCCGTGTCAACGATCACTGCGGTCGGGGTGTGCGTCTGGACCTCGGTTCCCGCGCGTCGAAACTGCCAGATGGCAAGAGCAGCGAGGGCAAACCCGGCAAGCCAGACGCCGCTACCTACCCAGGCCGCGGGGAAGCCTGCGGGCATGAACGGCAGCGGAACCAGGAAATCGAGCCCAATGCCACGGCCACAAGCAAAACCCAAAGGACGGGTGGGGGGACCACCACATTGGCGTGGTCGGACGAGGATTGGTCGACGGCGTTGTCCTGCCGTGGTGAATCCTGGGTCATGACGGTCTCGGTTACCTCACTTCACCTGGGAATGATAGTGGTCGGCTGCCAGACATCCCATGACGGCGCCGTCGCAATGTCTCAGTTGGGTGAAAAGCGGACGTCGGCGGGCGAGGCTTTCCATGCGTACACGCACTTAGCCTCAAGGCTCAATCCCGGCGGCGGACGAGGCGGCGGCCCTCGATCACTTGCCAGGCGAAAAGGGCCGGCAGGCCGAGCAGGATCTCGCGCACGCGTTTCGCCAGCGAGAGCGCGAGCGCGGCTTCCGGCGCGACGCCAAGGGCCGCGCCGAGCAAGAGGTAGCCGCCCTCCTGGATGCCGAGCGCGCCGGGCACGAGGAAGCCGGCCGCGCGCACCGCCTGGCCGAGGCTTTCGAGCAAGAGCGCATCGACGAGGCTGACGGGCGCGCCCATTAAATAGAGCACGAGCCAGACCTCGCCCGTGCCGACGATCCAGCCCGAGAGCTGCCAGACGCCGTTCGCGAGGATCGCGCGACGCCGACGGTAGAGCGCGAAGGTCGCCTGCTCGAGACGCGCCGCACCCCCGGCGAGATCGAACCAGGCGCGCTCGCCCGCGGCCCACTCGATGAAGCGAGCGAGCAGCCGGAAGAGCCCGCGCCGTTGGGCGAGATAGAAACCGCCCACGACAAACAGAAAGAGCCCGGCGCCCACGGCCGCGTTGGTCGCGATGCCGCCGTCATCGCCATAGTGAGCGAACAGGAGCGCGAGACCGATCAGCGTGAAGAGCGCCTGCACGAAGACGCCGACCGTAAGGTCGACGACGACGAGCGCGCCGGCGCGCGCGCCGGGCATATTCCGAAAGGTGAGCAGGCGGCTGCGCACGATCTCGCCGCCGACTTGTGCGACGGGGAGCAGCTGGTTGACGGACTCGCCGATCCAGCGCACCCAGAGAAGATCGGCGAAGGGAAGCCTCTCCCGCCGCTCGAACAGCGCGCGCCAGCCGAGGGTGTCGAGAATGAGCGGGATCAGATGAAAGAAGGTGACGGCGAGAAGCCCCCAGCCGACCGCCGCGACCGAGCGGGCGACGTCATCGATGCCCTGATGAACGATGAGCCCGATCGCGAGTCCGAGGCCCGCGATGAGCAAGATATAGGTGGAGGTTTTTGCTCGGAGCGTCAAAGGACCCGCCCGCCCCTTAAGGCGAGCGATAGAAGATTCGATAGATCGCGCCCGCCCGATCGTCCGAGACGAGCAACGCCCCGTCCGGCATCACCAGAACATCGACCGGCCGGCCCCAGCTCTCTTCGCCCTGCAGCCAGCCTTCGGCGAAGGGCTCGTAGGAAAGCACGCGGTTGTCCTCCAGGCGCACGAGGGTGATGCGGTAGCCGATCTTTCGGCTGCGGTTCCATGAACCGTGCTCGGCGATGAAGATCTGGCCGCGATAGTCGGGCGGGAACATCTCTCCCGTGTAAAAGCGCATGCCGAGCGAGGCGACGTGGGGCCCGAGCTTCCGGGCGGGCGGCGTGAAGGCGTCGCAGCCTTGCGCGAAATTGGGATCCGGCAGGAAGCCCCCGTGGCAATAGGGAAAGCCGAAATGCAGGCCCGCGCGGGGCGCGTGGTTGAGCTCGTCGGGCGGCAGGTCATCGCCCAGCCGGTCGCGCCCGTTGTCCGTGAACCAGAGCTCGCCCGTCTCGGGATGCCAGTCGAAGCCCACACTGTTTCGCACGCCGCGCGCGAAGACCTCGAGCGCCGTGCCGTCCGGCGCCATGCGGAGGATCGAGGCGAAGGGCGCGGGCGCCTCACACACATTGCAGGGGGCGCCGACGGGGACGTAGAGCCAGCCATCCGGCCCGAAGCGGATGAACTTCCATCCGTGGTGCCTCTCCCGCGGCAGGGAGTCGCTGACGGCGACCGGCGCGGGCGGCGCCTCAAGGTTCGATTCGATGGCGTCGTAACGCAAGATCCGGTTGATCTCGGCGACATACAGCGCGCCCTCCCGGATCGCGACGCCGTTCGGCACGCTCAGGCCCTCGAGCAGACGGATCACACCATCGGCCCGGTTATCCCCGTCGCGATCGGGCAGGGCATAGACCACGCCCGCCTTCTGGCTGCCGACGAAGAGCGTGCCGCCGGGGCCGAGCGCCATCGAACGCGCGTTGGGAACCCCGGCGGCGTAGAGCTCGATGGCGAACCCCGGCGGCAGCGTGATGGCTTCGAGCGGAAGGGCGCGCGCGCTCGTTTCGCACCCCGCCGCAAGGCCCGCGAGCAGCACGAAAGCCAAGCCCCACAGCCCGTTGGGCCACGCCCCTCTCAGTCCAATCCCTAAAGCTTTCTTAACCATCTTCCGCAACCCTATCACCGGTCGGCCGGCCGTTTGGAGGAAATTCCCCTCAAGATGTCCCTTCTGCTGCACTTGGTCATCGCCGCAGGCTATGTCTCGGTCGCGGTCGCGGTGGCCATAAGCCTCCCGCAAACCGCGTTCGCCGCCGATCAAGGAACCGCCAACCTGATCGGTGCGATCGGCGCGCTCGCCACCGCGTTGCTCCATCAGGCGATCGCCCACCACCAGCATGTCCGGCGCCTCAGCGTCGCCGAGAAGCGGCAAAAAACCCTGCTCGCGGATTTCAGAGAGGTGCGCTCGGAGGTCCAAAGGCTTCAGGAAGGGTTTGGCGAGGCGGACCCCGAGGTGTTGCGCATGATCCTGTCGCGCAGCGCCGATGACGTCGCCTCCGAATTGCGCGTGCTCGAGATCCTGCGCCGGCAACTCTCCGGTGAACCGGAGGATGAGCCGGGGGATGAGATCGACGCGGTCGCGAGCGACGCGGCCGCGAGCGACGCGGCCGCGAGCGACGACGAAGCTTACGAGGTATTCGATGACGAGGCCGCGGCGCCCGAAGACGTGAGCGACTTCCGCGCCGATTTCGCCGCGGGCGAGGGGCCGGCGGCGAGCGCCGGGCATGGCTTCGAGATTCTCGAGGCCACCCGTGAGGCCCTGAAGGAGAGCCGTGTCGGCATCTATCTCCAGCCGGTCGTCACGCTGCCGGAGCGCAAAGTCGAGTTCTACGAAAGCTACTCGCGCATACTCGCCGAGGACGGCAGCACGCTCGGCCCGGACGATTATCTCCCCATCGCGGAGCAGGCAGGGCTCGTTTCGGCGATCGACAACAATCTCCTCTTCCGCTGCATCCAACTCGTTCGCAAGACCCGGCGGAACAACCGCGATTACGGTTTCTTCTGCAACATCTCGCCCCACACGCTCCGGGACGAGTCGTTCTTTCCGCAATTCATCGAGTTCATGGAGGAGAACCACGAGCTCGCGGACAGCTTGATCTTCGAGTTCTCTCAAGAAGACGTCGCCAATCATGGCGCCGACGTGATCGAGCATCTGAACGCCCTGACGGCACTCGGTTTCGGCTTCTCAATGGATCAGGTGGAATCCCTCGATTTCGATTTTGCCGCGCTCGCGGGACGGCATTTCAACTACGTCAAGATCGAGGCGGGAACCCTGCTGTCGCTGGTCCAAGAGGACGAGGGCGGTTTCGCGCTCGAGTCTCTCCGCCGCGCGCTCAAACGCGCCGGGATCGAGCTCATCGTCGAGAAGGTCGAGACCGAGCAAGTCCTGGTCGAGCTCCTCGACTACGCCATCCCCTACGGCCAGGGCTATCTCTTCGGCGAACCGCGCCTGAGCCGCTCGGCGGCCTGAGCCCCTTGGGCCGCGCGCAAGCGCCCCTTCACAGCGCGCGATCTTCGTGGCAAAACCGGCGCCCGGCCGATCGAAACCAACCCGGCGCCCGACCGGTCGAAACCAACAAAGGCCGCCATGGAGATCGCCTTTCACCGCGGCCTGTCCGCGCTCGTTGAGCGCTATGACGGGCTGATCCTCGACGTCTGGGGGGTGCTGCATGACGGCGGCCCCGCCTTTCCCGCGGCGCTCGAGGTTCTGAAACGACTGGCCGATCGTGGAACGCCGGTGGTGCTCGCCTCCAACGCCCCGCGCCGCGCCGCGCGCGTCGCCCAGACCCTCGGCGACAAGGGCATCGGGGCGGAGCTCTACCGCCGGGTCGTGACTTCGGGTGATGCGCTCCGCGCGGCCCTCGGCGCCGGCCTCTCCGGCCTCGCCAAGAGCTACTGCTTCCTCGGGCCCGAGGCGGATGGCGACCTGCTCGACGACCTCGAGTTCAAGCGGGTCGCGCGCCCCGCCGACGCGGCGTTCATCCTCGGCGTGGGCTTCGTGGACGTCACCGACGAGATCGCGGTCTACGAATCGCTCTTCCGGGAAGGGATCGCGCACGGCCTTCCCTTTCTGTGCGCGAACCCGGATCGGATGGTCTTCCGCCAGGGGGTGGCCGAGCCCTGCGCGGGTCTTCTTGCCGAGCGCTACGCCGAATTGGGCGGCGAGGTCCATCATTTCGGCAAGCCCCATCCGCCGGTCTATCGTGTCTGCCTCGAGCATCTGGGGATCGACGACCCCAAACGGGTCCTGGCCGTCGGCGACGGGCTCGAAACCGATATCGCCGGGGCCAAACGCATGGCGTTCGATTCCCTCCTGATCACCGATGGCCTGCTCGCGGGCAAGCTGGGTGCGGACCGATCGGCCCTGCCAGGGCGTCCCCTGCCAGGGCGTCTCGCCGCCCTCTGCCGCGAGGCCGACGCCTTTCCGAGCGCGGTCATGGCACGCCTCGTCTGGTAAGGCCGGTTTCAAGGCGAAGCGGGCGAGGCTCACGGCAAGCGTCATGTTTTTTCTCGCCCCGTCTCGCTCAGCCCCCGGCGGACGGTTCGCCTCTATTCCTCGACGAACGTTTTCCGGATGCCGGCGCCCATCGTGTACTTCGGATCGACGAAATTGCCGAGACGCACGAGCGCGCATTGGCTCAGCATCATGTAGGCATCCCAGATATCGAAGCCGTAATCCGCCACCATCCAGCGGATGAGGTCACGGAAGGCGATGCGGGTGGCATCCTCCAGCGGGCGGGCGCTTCCGATCGCCATGATGAAATCCGCGCGCTCGAGCCGCGGCCAGTCAAGCGTCCAGCCCTTGATCACGTCGACGACGATCGTCGTGGTCGTCGGATACTCCACAGCCGTGCCGCAGCATTCGCCGTCGCCCTGGCAGGCATGGGCGTCGCCGATGAAGAGCCGCGCGCCGCTCGAGCGAACGGGCAGGTAGGTCACGCTTCCCGGCCCCATGTCGGGAAGGTCCATGTTGCCGCCGTGCTGATCGGGCGTCAGCGAGCTGATCGAATCGATCTCCGGCGAGACGGAGAGGGTTCCGATATGCGGCTTGTAAGGCAAGGTCACGCGGTCGCTCCAGTAAACCTTCTCCCGGTCCACCGAAATCTTGCGAACCTTTTCGGGGAGCGGCTCATTGAGCATCGCGGTGTAGAGGGTCCCCGTCAGGCCACCGAACTCGGCGATGTTCGCGCAAGTTCCGACCGGGTTCTCGCCGCGCGGCCACATCGATTCGATGTAGACCGCAAGCGCATCGCCCTTCTCGGCGCCCTCCACCATGATCGGCCCGTTTTGCGGATTGAGGAACGGCACCCGCAAGAGCTCCGAGGGTTTGTCCCGCTCGCTCTTGAGCGCGCCCGCGAAGGCGTCGCGGGTCTCGACCACCACCCGATCGCCGGGCTTGATGTGCAGGACGGGCTCCGAATAGGGCCCGATCGTGTAGTGGTAAGTGCTCTGGCGCTCCTCGGTGAGCGAATGCGTTTCGCCCTCCCGGCCAGCGCTCGCCCCGCGGCGGTGCATGATTGACGTCGCAAGCCACTCCGGATTCTGATCGACCCCACCTGACATCGGTGCCCTCCCGCTATCGAGACTTCCGCGAAGCTATGTGTCTGTGTCGGTTTTCCTCAAGCTTCGACACGATCAGCATGAGGGATGCCAAGCGCCAACAGCCCTCACCCTGAGCCTGTCGAAGGACGAGGGCGGCAATTCGTAGACATTTCCTATCGATCCCGCCTCCATCCAGTCGAAGCGTATCAACGGCACTCTTGAGCGTCCACAGAAAGCCGGTCAGCCCCGGTAGCGCGTGAGGCGGAGCGCGATCAAGCTCGCGCAGATCGTCACGGTCAGCAGGATGAGGCCGACGATATTGACCGATGGATTGACGCCCTTGCGCAACATGCCCCACAGGAAGGTCGGCAGCGTGTTGCCGCCGCCGATCGTGAAGATGGTGATGATGAAATCGTCGATCGAGAGCGCCATGGCGACGAGTGCCGCCCCGATGACCGTCGGGCGCACGATGGGCAGCGTGATGGACGAGAACGCCCGGAAGGGCGTCGCGCCGAGATCGCGGGCCGAGTTCACGATGGCGTAGTCGAAGTTCGCCATGCGCGCGTGCACGATCAGGATCACGAAGGGCTGAGTAAAGACGAGGTGGCTCAGGATCACCGTGTGCAGGCCGAGCTTCATGCCGACCCCGGCGTAGTAGGTCAGCAACGCAACGCCGAGCACGAGCGGGGGGAGCATCACGGGAAGCGTCAACGCGGCGATGTTGACGCTGGCGAAACGCCGGCGCATCCTCGAGAGACCCATCGCCGCCATGGTCCCGATGACCGTCGAGACGACGCCGACCGTGCCGGTGACGGTCAAGCTGTTTTCGAACGCGGTCCAGAAGGCGCCCCGCGCGAACAACGTCTCGAACCAGATGAGCGAGAAACCCGTCAGCGGAAAGCTGATGAGCGAGCTTTTGCTGAAGCAGAAGAGGACGAGGATTAACAGCGGGGACAGCATGAACACCACCGTTCCCCAGCCGAAAACGTGCCAGAGCGTGGCGCGCGCGTTCATCCCCTTGGCCTCAACCATTCGCGCAAGGCGAACGCGACGATCCCGACCGTGAGGAGCGCGATCGCGATCATCGTGAAGGCGAGCGCCGAGCCCAAGGGCGCGTTGAACCGGAAGCCGAACTGAAGCTGGATCAAGACGCCGATCATCGAGGTGTAAGGCCCGCCGACAAGCTGCGGCGTCACGTAATCCCCGGCCGCGAACAGGTAGGTGAGCGTGAAGGCGAACAGGATGCCGATGCGGCATTGCGGCAGGATGATGTCACGAACGACCCGCCAATGGGACGCGCCGAGATCCTGCGCGCACCGAAGTGGTGTGTCCTCGACGCCGCGAAGCGCGCCGTAGATCGGCAAGATCGCAAGCGGCAGGGTGTAGTGCCCGAGCGTGATTACCACCGCCGCCGGGTTGTAGAGAAAGACCGTGATGGGATCCCGAATGAGCCCGAGGCTCAACAGGGCGGAATTAAGCACGCCGTTCTCGCCGAGGATCGTCTTCCAGACGTAGATCTTCGTCAGATACCCGCCGAAGAGCGTGATCAGCACGATGAAGAGGAACGTGTCCCCGAAACGACCTACCTTGAACCGGATGTAGAAGGAGAAACCGAAGGCCACGACGGTGACGAGGACGGCGATGGTGAGCGCGACGAGGAATGTAAAGAGGATCGAGGCGTTGTAGTCGGTCACCGTCTGGATGTAGTTCGCGAGCGAGGCGTCGGGACGCATCTTGAAGGCGCTCACGCGCCAGAAGCTCACCACGAAGAAGTAGACGAGGGGGGCGACGAAGATCAGGAGGAACGCGGTCCAGGACGGGGCGACAAGCAGGCCCCGCGCCCTGAGCAAGCGGATCATCGGTCGAGCAACGGGGCCAGCTCGCCGCACAAGCATTTGCGGCGAACCGGCTCCCCGATCGCGATCGTCATCGGCGGGACGCGGTCCCGGACGGAGGCGGGTTCCTCACCGCGGTTCACGCCTGGAGGAAGCGCTCCCAACCCTGGAGGATCTGGTCGTAGTTCAAGAAATCGCCCTCCTGCTCGGTGCTCCACGGCGGATAGGGACCTCCCGTCTTTTCGAACCAGCCGGCGATGTCCTCGTAGTGATAGAGGCTACGCGGCAGCTCGTCGAGCAGCGGCACGGCATCCTCCACCGTCACGGCCGTCAGGTTGAGGTTCGCCGTGTTCGCCTGCGCTTCGGGCGACAGGGTGTGGTTCAAGATCTTGTAGTTGAGATCCTTGTGCGGCGCATCGCGGATCATCGAGAAGATATCCACGAAGACGAGCGCCCCCTCCTTCGGGATCACCCAGTCGAGCTTCGGCGCGTCCTCGCCGGCCCAGGCGGCCGTCGGCGTCCAAGCCGGGGCGATGACCACCTCGCCGTTCGCGAACAGCGCCGCGAGTTCGCCGTAGCTTGGGACCACCGTGCGCGCGTACTCTTTCTTGATCTTGATGAGCCAGGCGATCGTCTGATCGAGCTCCTCCTGGGTGATGCGCGTCGGGGTCTTGGTGCTGGTCGCCGCGAGCGGCGAGTGCACCATGATGCCCATCACGTCATAGACCATGCCGACCCGGCCCTTGTAGCGCTCATCGGTCAGCGCGTGCCAGGAGTCCGGCGGCTCCTGGATGACCTCGGCGTTGTACATGAGCGGCACGTCGCCCCAGACGAAGGGCAGGCCGATCACCGTGTTGCCTTCGTCGATCGGCATGAAGTCCTTGATCTCGGGATAGATCCCGGCGTAGTTCGGGATGCGGTCGAGATCGAGCGGCTCAAGGATGCCGGCCGCACGGTAAACCGGGAGATAGATCTCGGCCGGCGTGGCAATGTCCATGGTCCCGACGCCACCGGCCGACGCCGCCGCGATAATCTCCTCGTTCGTGCCGATGTAGGTGGGCTTCAGCTCGATACCGTTCTTCTCAAGCCAGTTGTCGACGTTGATGCCGTCGTCGTAGCCCTGCCAGCCCATGAAGTTGACGCCTGTCGCGGCGGAGGCGTTCGTTCCGGGCAGACCCACCGCCGCGGCACCAACGGCGGCGGCGGCGCCCAGTCCGAACTCGCGTCGGGTCAATGGCAAGTAGTGGCGCGAGCGCACGAGACCCGTCTCGGAAACGCGGACCTCGGTGCGCAGGGGTGAAATAGGCCTCTTCCCGTTCATTGGAAGCTCTCCCTCCTGCTTGTTTGCTAACAAGCTTGTTTGTTAATAAACAGTGTCCCCGCGCCGCACCGTGTCGGTCCGTCGCGGCGGCCCCGGTCCCGATATCATGCCACAAGCGTCCCGGTCTCACCAGAGCCTTGAATCTTCCGACACGGCTCGTCCCCGCCGCCGGGCCTGCCGTGTGATCGGCCAGCATTGCTCGACCCAGCGCAAACCGCCTCGAGGACGTTCGGACGAAGATGCTGTGACCGCGACGTTCATCCTGGGGGTGGGCTTCGTGGACGTCACCGACGAGATCGGGGTTTACGAATCGCTCTTCCGGGATGCGCTGAAAGCGCAAAGCGGACTCGAATGTCCGATTTTGGGGGCAAAGCGGACGTCGGAGGATGGGGTCTTTGACGTCTGCTTATAGCCATAAGCGGACCTAAGGACGAGGGTTGGAGGTCCGAGAATCTCCGTTCACATCAACTGAACGATGGAATAGGGGTGATGGTCTGAATCCTGGTCTTCCGACCGGCGTTACACTCCCAGCCCGGCGAGGGCAAA
>JAPUJA010000245.1 GCA_027296525.1 Pseudomonadota bacterium
GGCGAGAAGTTCTTCTCCGCCGGCTGGGACCTCAAGGCCGTCGCGCGCGGCGAGGAGGAGAACGCCGATTACGGCCCCGGCGGTTTCGCGGGCCTCACGGAACTCTTCGATCTCGCCAAGCCTGTGATCGCGGCCGTCAACGGCATGGCGGTCGGCGGGGGCTTCGAGCTCGCGCTCGCCTGTGATCTAATCGTCGCGGCGGAGCATGCGGAATTTTTCCTGCCCGAGGTCACCCTCGGGATCATTCCGGACGCGGGCGGCGCCATTCGTCTGCCGCGCCGCCTGCCGCGCGCGATCGCCAAGGAGATGTTGCTCACGGGCCGGCGCATGGCGGCCGACGAGGCGGCGAGCTGGGGGCTCGTCAACGCGGCCGTGCCGGGGGGCGAGTTGATGGCGGCGGCGCGTTCGCTCGCCGAGCGGATCGCGACGGAGGCCGCGCCTCTTTCCGTCTCGGCGGTCAAGGAGGTGGTGGCCGCCACGGAGTGCTTGAGCATTCCCGAGGCCTATCGGCTGTTGGCGAGCGGCGAGCTCGAACATTACGAGCGCATGCTCGATTCGGAGGATTCGCGCGAGGGCGCGCGCGCTTTCGCCGAGAAGCGAAAGCCCGTCTGGCGCGGGCGCTAGCCGGGCGCCGGTCGGGGCGGAGAGCGGGGCATGGAAACGAAGGAGCCGGCGGAGAACTGCATCCGCGCCCCCGATGGCTCCGAGATCCGCGAGCTCCTGTGCGCGAAAGGCGGAAGCATGGTTCATTGCACGCTCCCCGTGGGCGGCGTCTCGATGGCGGTCGCACACCGAACGGTCGAGGAGCTCTGGTTCTTCTTGAAGGGCCGAGGCGAGGTCTGGCGCAAGGTGGGCGACGTCGAGGAGGTCGTCGAGGTCGGCCCGAGCGTCTCCCTCGACATTCCGCTCGGCGGGCATTTTCAGTTCCGCAACACCGGGCCCGAGCCTCTCGAGTTTATCATCGCCACCATGCCGCCCTGGCCCGGGGCGGACGAGGCCGTTCGCGTCGCCGATCACTGGCCGGTGGCTTGAGGCGACGGTGGCCTGAGACGATCAGGCGCTGTCGAGGGCACGGCTCTTTCGAGTGGATCGGGCGAGTGGATCGGGCGAGTGGATCGGGCTTAAGGCGCCGGCGGCGGTTCGCCCGAACCCTCGAGAGGTTCGAGCCCGAGCCTTTGGAAAAGCGCGCGGTCGTCCTCCGGCTCGGGGTTCTTCGCGGTCAGCAGGGTCTCGCCCAGGAACATCGAGTTCGCGCCCGCGAAGAAGCAAAGCGCCTGAAACTCGTCGCTCATCGCCTCGCGCCCCGCCGAGAGGCGCAGAACCGAGCGCGGCATGAGGATGCGCGCGAGCGCGATGGTGCGCACGAACTCCAGGGGATCGACCGGGCCGTTGGCTTCGAGCGGCGTGCCGGGGATAGGGATCAGCAGGTTGATCGGCACGCTCTCGGGATGTTCGTCGAGATTCGCAAGGGTGCGCAGCATCTCGGCCCGGTCCTCGTGGGATTCGCCCAGGCCCACGATGCCGCCGCAGCAGACCTTCAGGCCCGCCGCGCGCACATGGCGGAGAGTCTCGAGCCGGTCCTCGAAGGTTCGTGTCGTGATGATCGCGCCGTAGAAACGCTCCGAGGTGTCGATGTTGTGATTGTAGTAATCGAGCCCAGCGTCTTTGAGGCGTTTCGCTTGCGTCGAGGTCAACAGGCCGAGGGTGGCGCAGGTCTCGAGCCCGAGCGCCTTGACCCCGTGGATCATCTCGATGACCTCATCGAGGTCCCGATCGCGGGGCCCGCGCCAGGCCGCGCCCATGCAGAAGCGCGATGCGCCCGCTCGCTGCGCGGCCTGAGCGGCTTCGAGAACCTCGTCGAGGCTTAGGAGTTTTTCCTTCTCGAGGCCGGTGTCGTAATGGGCGCTCTGGGGGCAGTATTTGCAGTCTTCCGGGCAGGCGCCCGTCTTGACGCTCTTGAGCGAGCTGATCTGAACCCGATTGGGATCGAACTGGGCCCGGTGGACGCGATGCGCTCGGTAGAGAAGATCGTTGAAGGGCAGCGCGAAGATCGTCGCCACCTCCGCCGTCGTCCAGTCATGGCGAAGCGCCAATTGCCGGGGTCGCGCATTGAGCGCCGAGTTTTCCATCGTCCTTCCCTGATCCGCCGCCGCCACCCTATCCGAATGTCCAACCGTTGCAACTCTTTCCCTTATCCGTCGCGCTTGGGGCGCGTTGACAAGGTTCGGGCGAGGCGGGAGAGTGACGCCGGCTGGGAAACCCTCCATGACGAAGCTCGATCACTGTTTCGCGCGACTCCTCACACGCCTCGGGGCGGGGCGCCGGCATTTGCGCCCCCTGGGGCCGAGCGCGGGCGGACGGACGCAGGTGGGGTCGCGGAACTTGATCAACTTTTCGTCCAATGATTATCTCGGGCTCGCGAGGCACCCGGCGCTCGCCGCGCGCGCCTCGGAATGGGCCGAGCGCTGGGGCACGGGCGCGGGCGCCTCACGCCTCGTCACGGGCAACCTCGATCTCTTCGCAGCCATCGAGGAGAAGATCGCGCGCGCGAAGGGGACGGAAGCGGCGCTCGTTCTGGGCTCGGGCTTCCTGCTCAACGGCACGGTCTTGGCCGCCCTCTTCGAGCGCGATGCGGTCGGGTCGGAACCCCTGGTCTTCTCGGACCGGCTCAATCACGCGAGCATCCATCATGGCTGCCGCGCGGCGGGCGTGCGCCAGATTCGCTACCGGCACAATGATGTGAATCACCTCGAGCATCTGCTCGGACGTCACGCCGGCGACGAGGCGGCGCGGTTTATTATCACCGAGAGCGTGTTCGGCATGGACGGCGACCGCGCCGATCTCGCCCGTCTCGTCGAGCTGAGCGATCGCCACGGGGCCTTTCTTTATGTCGACGAGGCCCACGCGACGGGTGTCCTCGGCCCCAGGGGCTTCGGCCTGAGCTCCGCCTTTCCGGGCCGGGTCGATCTGGTGATGGGGACCTTCAGCAAGGCGCTCGGCGGCTACGGTGCCTACCTCGCCTGCTCGAAGACGTTACGGGATTACCTCGTCAACAAATGCACCGGCCTCATCTACTCGACGGCGCTGCCGCCTCCGGTGCTCGGCGCGATCGATGCGGCGCTCGATCTCGTGCCGGGCCTCGAAGACGAGCGGCGCGCGCTCCACGGCAACGCCGATCGCCTGCGCGACGCGCTTAAAGCCGCGGGCTTCGACTGCGGGGCGTCGACCACCCAGATCGTTCCGGTGATCCTGGGAGCGGACGAGGCTGTGCTCGCGGCGAGCCGCGCGCTCGAGGAGGAGGGGATGCTCACCATCGCGATCCGCCCGCCGACCGTGCCGAGGGGTACGAGCCGCATCCGCTTCGCCCTCTCGGCGCAACATTCGGCCGTTGACATCGATCGTCTCGCCGCTGCGCTCCCCCGGCTGGTGTCCCCTCGCCGTGACGTCGCATGAGGCTGCCGCGCGGAATCTTCGTCACCGGCACGGGCACGGAGGTCGGAAAGACCGTGGCTTCGGCCTGGCTGATGCGCCGTCTCGATGCGGATTACTGGAAGCCCGTGCAGTCGGGGCTCGAAGGCGAGACGGATACCGAGGTCGTGCAGCGGCTGACGGGGTTTCCGCCCGATCGCTTCCATGCGAGCACTTACGAGACGAAGGCGCCGCTTTCGCCCCATGAATCGGCGCGGCGCGAAGGGCGGCTGATCGAGCTCAAGGCGTTCACCTTGCCAAGCGCGGTGCGTCCGGTCGTTGCGGAAGGGGCGGGCGGCGTGCTCGTTCCGCTCAATGAGCATGTTCTCATGATCGACCTGATGGCCCAGCTCGGGCTTCCTGTCGTGATCGTCGCGCTGAGCGGGCTCGGCACGATCAACCACACGCTGCTTACGCTCGAAGCCCTGCGCGCGCGCGCGCTCGAGGTGGCGGGCGTGGTGATGAACGGGCCGCTGAACCAAGCGAACCGGCGCGCGATCGAGGATTACGGCCGGGTTCGCGTGATCGCCGAGATCCCCCGCCTCGATCCTTTGAACGATGAAACCCTGGCCACCGTCGCGCCCACTTCTCCCTTCGGCCTCGAGGACTTCATGCAATGAGCGATCCCCGGATCGCGCTCGATCGACGCCACATATGGCATCCCTTTACCCAAGAGCAGACGGCGCCCGATCCGGTCATGGTCGTGAGCGGGGAGGGCGCGCGGCTTCGGGCGGCCGACGGCACCGAATATCTCGATCTCATCGCCTCCTGGTGGGTCAACCTTCACGGTCACGGCCACCGAAAGATCGTCGATGCGATCACGGCGCAGGCGGAAAAGCTCGAGCACGTCATGTTCGCGGGCTTCACCCACGAGCCCGCGGTCGACCTCGCGGAGCGCTTGACCGGCCTCTTGCCCGACGGGCTCACGCGCGTCTTCTATTCGGACAACGGCGCGACCGCGATCGAGATCGCGCTCAAACTGGCCTATCAGTATTGGCGGAACAAGGGCGAGACCGGGCGCACGCGCTTCATCGCCTTCGAGGGCGGCTATCACGGCGATACCGTGGGCGCGATGTCGTTGGGCAAGGGCTCCGGCTTCTATGGGCCGTTCGAGGAGCTCATGATCCCGGTCGACCTCGTCCCCTTCCCGGCGACCTGGGAGGGCGACCTCGAGGTCGAGGCGCGTGAGGAAGCCGCGCTCGGCGTGCTCGATCGTCAGCTCGACGCCAAAGGAGCCGAAACCGTCGCCGTCGTCATCGAGCCTCTGGTTCAAGGCGCGGCGGGCATGCGGGTCTGCCGCCCGGAATTTCTGCAAGCCCTCGCGGCGCGCGCACGGGACCATGACGTGCTCCTCATCTTCGACGAGGTGATGACCGGCTTCGGCCGCACGGGCGCGATGTTCGCCTGCCAGAAGGCCGGGGTCACGCCGGATTTCATCTGTCTGGCGAAGGGCATCACGGGCGGCTATCTGCCGCTCGCCGCGACCGTCTGTAGGGAGGCGATCTACGAGGCGTTCCTGGGTGAGACCTGGGAGCGGGCCTTCATCCACGGCCATTCCTACACGGCGAACCCGCTGGGCTGCGCCGCCGCGCTCGCATCCCTCGCGGTCTTCGAGGACGAGAACACGCTCGCGCGGATCGCGGAAATCGAGGCCCTCTACCGGGCGCGCTTCCAGGGCCTCGCGGCCAAGCCCAATGTGGCGCGCCCGCGCGTCTTGGGCTCGATCGCGGCCTTCGAGGTCGTGGCTCAAGAGACCGGGTATGGCGCCGCGGTCGGGCCTGAGCTCAAGGCCTATTTCATGGAACGCGGGCTCTTGATCCGGCCCTTGGGCAACGTCGTCTATCTCATCCCGCCCTACTGCATCGCCGACGATGACCTTCACCGCGCGTTCGATGCGATCGATGCCGCGCTCGACGGGCTCGGCTGAGCGCGCCGGGCGTCGCGCCGCGCGCTTCGGTTAGGCGTCATGTCCACCTCGCCGGTCGAGGTTCCCTATCTCGATCCTTTTGATGCCTTCGCGCCGTTCGCCCGCGAGCCCTTCGCGCTGTTCCTCGACAGCGCGCTTCGAAGCGAACGCTTCGGCCGCTATTCCTTCATCGCCGTCGATCCCTACGCGACGCTCGTGAGTCGGGAGGGGCGAATAGACTTCAATGGCGAGGCGGTCGAGGGTGATCCCTTCGCCGTTCTGGAAGGGGCGTTGGCTCGCCATTCTTTTGCCAGCGTGCCGGGTCTGCCTCCCTTCCAAGGGGGCGTGGCCGGCTATTTCGGCTTTGATCTTTGCCATCACCTCGAACGGCTGCCCCATTTGGCGGCCACGGAGCCCGACTTTCCCGACATGATGATCGGCTTCTTCGACAGCGTGATCGCCTTCGATAACCTCGAAGGGCGCGCATGGATCTTCTCCAACGGCCTTCCGGAGCGTGAGACGGCCGCGCGCGAGGCGCGCGCGAAGCTGAGGGCCGAGACGCTCGGCGAGCGCCTTCGTGGCGCCTCCAAGGCGCCGCCGGATGAGCGCCTCGAGGCGGCCGGCTGGGCGGCGCCCGTCTGGGAGCCGGGCGGCGGGCGCGCCGCTTACGAAACCGAGGTTGGACGGGTCATCGACTACATCCGCGCGGGCGATATCTTCCAGGCCAATCTCTCACGCGAGCTTCGCGCGCGCCTGCCCGGTGGATTGGAGCCTTTCACGCTCTACCGCCGGCTCCGGCGCTTGAGCCCGACGGACTTCAGCGCCTTTCTCGACACGG
>JAPUJA010000246.1 GCA_027296525.1 Pseudomonadota bacterium
GCTTGAGGACGTCGTCGTGATCAACACCTGCGCAGTCACGGGCGAGGCCGAGCGCCAGGCGCGCCAGATGATCCGGCGCAAGAGGCGCGAGCGGCCCGGTGCACGCATCATCGTGACGGGCTGCGCCGCCCAGATCGATCCGCAATCCTATGGCGCGATGCCCGAGGTCGATCAGGTGCTCGGAAACGCCGAGAAGCTCGATCCCGCGAGCTACCGAGATCCGAAGGCTGAGCGCGTCCGCGTGGGCGACATCATGACCGTGTGCGCCACCGCGGGCCATCTGATCGCGGGCTTCGAGGGCCGCGCGCGCGCCTTCGTCCAGGTGCAGAACGGCTGCGATCACCGCTGCACCTTCTGCGTCATTCCCTTCGGCCGGGGCCCGAGCCGGAGCGTCCCGGTGGGCGCCCTGGTCGAGCAGATCCGAAGGCTCGTCGCGAACGGCTTTCACGAGGTGGTGCTGACCGGGGTCGATCTCGGGGCCTATGGCGCGGACCTGCCGGGACGGCCCGCGCTCGGCAACATGATCCGCCGCCTGCTTGCCCAGCTGCCGGAGCTTCAGCGACTTCGCCTTTCCTCGATCGATCCGGTCGAGATCGATCCCGAGCTCGAGGGTTTGATGGGGGACGAGCCGCGGCTCATGCCGCATCTGCATTTGAGCGTTCAGGCGGGCGACGATCTGGTGCTCAAGCGCATGAAGCGACGCCATTCGCGCCATGATGTGATCGAGCTCGCGGAGCGCCTCCGGCGGCGACGCCCGGACATCGTGTTCGGCGCCGACCTGATCGCGGGCTTTCCGACCGAGAGCGAGGCGATGTTCGAGCAGACCCTCGCCCTCGTCGCCGAGGCCCGGCTCACCTATCTTCACGTCTTCCCCTATTCCGAACGGGCGGGAACGCCGGCGGCGCGCATGCCGCAACTGCCCAAGGCCGTGCGCAAGGAGCGCGCGGCGCGTCTCAGGGCGGCGGGCGAGGCGGCCGTGCGGCACTTCCTCGAAGGCCGGGTCGGCTCCTTGGCCTCGGTGCTCGTCGAAAACCGTGGCGCGGGGCGGAGCGAGCATTTCGCACCGGTCGTGCTCACGGGCGTTGAGGCCGCTCCCGGCGCCCTCTTGCGCGCGCGCATCGAAGGCTCGGACGGTTCGCGGCTCTTGGGCAAGGCGGCCTGAAGGCGTGCCCGAGGAGGCGAGGGGCGGCTGGTTCCAGCGTCTCAAGCAGGGCCTCAGCCGAAGCGCATCCAAGATCGGCCAAGGCGTCGCCGGCATCTTCGCGGGCCGGAGCGTCGATGATGCGAGCCTCGACGAACTCGAAGAACTCCTGATCTCGGCCGACCTCGGCGTCGCGACGGCGGCGGCGCTGGTTGCGCGCCTGCGCGCGATGCGCTTCGAGAAGGACGCCGGCGCCGAGGAGGTCGTCGGCGCGCTCGCGGACGCGATCGCCGAGCTGCTCGCCCCGGTCGCCAAGCCGCTCGCGATCGATCCCGCGCTCAAGCCCCATACGGTGCTCGTCGCCGGGGTCAACGGCACGGGCAAGACGACGACGATCGGCAAGCTCGCGGCCCAGTGGCGTGCCGAGGGCAAGACGGTGATGCTCGCGGCGGGCGATACCTTTCGCGCCGCGGCGGTCGAACAGCTGAAAATCTGGGGCGAGCGCGCGGGCTGTCCCGTGATTGCGCGCGATGAGATGGGGGCCGACGCCGCGGGCCTCGTTTTCGATGCCTATCAGAAGGCCAAGGCCGAAGGCGTCGATATCTTGATCGTCGACACGGCCGGGCGGCTTCAGAACAAGAGCGCGCTCATGGACGAGCTCAAGAAGATCGTTCGCGTGATGCGGAAAGTCGACGCCTCGGCGCCGCACAGCTCGCTGCTCGTGCTGGATGCCACCACCGGTCAGAACGCCCACAGCCAGGTCGAGGTCTTCCGCGAGGCCGTCGAGATCGACGGGCTCATCCTCACCAAGCTCGACAGCTCGGCCAGGGGCGGCGTGCTGGTCGCGCTCGCCGAGCGCTTTCAGCTTCCGGTTCACGCGCTCGGCGTGGGCGAGGGGCTCGAGGACTTAAGACCCTTCGAGGCGGTGAGCTTCGCCCGTCTGCTGCTCGGGATGGAGGCATGAGAGAAGGCGCCCAAGGCGGCTTCATCTCTCGTTTACGATAAGCTGATAAGCCGGGGTGGCGGGTACCGGACAGATCGAGTGCCAAGCCATGGAAAGAACCGCCTACATATTGCTGGCCGCCGTGGCGGTGGTCTGGATCATCGTCATGGTCGCGGGGCTTGTGGTCGCCTTTCCGGTTGGGGTTATCGGGCTCGTCGTCATCTTCGCGCTCGGCCTGCTCTTCATCAAGGCCCTGAAAGAGCGCTTGGCCAGCAAGGAAGACGACCATTACGACAAGAACGTCGAGAAGTAGGGACGCGCCATGCTGATGACGACCCAGGACGAGCTCGCCAATTATGAGATCACCGAGACCTTGGGGCTCGTGAAGGGCAACGCCGTTCGCGCGCGCCATGTCGGAAAGGACATCATGGCGTCGTTTCGCCAGATCGTGGGCGGCGAGGTTCACGAATACACCAAGATGATGGCCGAATCCCGCGAGCAGGCGCTCGACCGCATGACCGCCGAAGCCCAGGCGCAGGGCGCCGACGGCATCGTCTGCATGCGTTTCATGACGGCCAGTGTCATGCAGGGGGTGGCCGAGCTCCTGGCCTACGGCACCGCGGTCAAGCTCAGGAAGAAGTAACCGGGCTCTGCCCCTCAGCGCCCCGGCGCGAAGTCGCCGGTTTCGCCCCGAGGATTCGTGCGCGGCTGGAACAGCGCGACGCCCTCGAGCTCGCGGAAATGCTCGAGCGCCCAGCGGGTCGAGGGAAAGGCGAGCTCATCCCAGGGGATCTCCCGCCAATCGAAAAGACGGGTCTCGAGGCTCTCGGGCCCCGGGCCAATGCGGGCGTTTTCAAGCCGGGCACGGTAGATCAGCTGGAGCTGGCCGATCCGCGGGATGTTGTAGACCGCGAGCAGCGCCTCGACCTCGATCTCGGCCTTGGCTTCCTCGAGCGCTTCGCGCGCGGCGCCTTCGAGGCTCGTCTCGTTGAGCTCGAGATAACCCGCCGGGATCGTCCAGAACCCGGTTCGGGGTTCGATCGCGCGCCGGCACAGCAGGATCTTGCCCTCATAGCCACAGACCGCGCCGACCACGACCTTGGGGTTGTGGTAGTGGATGAAGCCGCAGGCCTCGCAGACGAGCCGCGCGCGGTTGTCGCCCTCCGGCACCTTGCTGACGATCGGGCCGGCGTCTTTGGGATAGCGCGCCATGGCGACACTATGGAACGGCCGCGCGCGGCGGTCCAGATGTCCGCCGCCCCGGAGCCCGTGCGCGCGCCCCTCCCCTGCGCCACGGGTCCGCCACCTTCGCGCCACCCGAAGGCTTTTCAGTGAGGGCTTTTCGCGGCAGACTGCACGCTATGAATGACGCGGCTTACGGGGAATTCGTCGCTTTCGCCGAAGGTCTCGCGGAGACGAGCGGCGAGATCCTGAGGCGCTACTTCCGCGCGCCCTTCGAGATCGACGACAAGCCGGACGCGAGCCCCGTGACGCCCGCCGATCGCGAAGCCGAGAGCCGGATGCGCGAGATCATCGCGGCCACCTATCCGGAGCACGGCGTCTGTGGCGAGGAGTTCGCGCCCGTCCGGCTCGACGCCGAGTTCGTCTGGATGATCGATCCCCTCGACGGCACGAAGTCGTTCATCACCGGCAAGCCCCTGTTCGGCACGCTCATCGGCCTGCTTCATCGGGGCCGGCCGGTGGTCGGGATCATCGACCACCCCGCCTTGGGCGAACGCTGGGTCGGCGGCGTCGGTCAGCCGACCGCATTCAACGGCGCGCGAGTCGGCGTGCGCGCCTGCGTCTCATTGGCAAAGGCGGTGCTCTACACCACCACCTACGAGACCTTCGAGGGCGCGGACCGCGAGGCCTTCGACCGCGCGCGCAAGGCGGTTCGGCTTCCCATGTATGGCGGCGACTGTTACGCCTATGGGCTGATCGCGAGCGGCTTCGTCGATCTCATCATCGAGACCGATCACGGGCCCGACGACTTCTTTCCGCTCGTGCCCGTGATCGAGAACGCGGGCGGACTGATGACCGACTGGTCGGGCGCGGCGCTCACCATGGAGTCCGACGGGCGCGTCGTCGCCGCGGGCGATGAGAAGGTCCATGCCGAGGCGCTCGCGCTGTTGAACGGGGAGCATGCGCCGTGAGGACCACTTTTGGATTTCTTTGCCTTGCCGTCTTTTGTCTCGTCGCCGGCGCTGCGTGGGCGGGCGAGGCGCTCCACGGCCTCTCGCTCTTCGGCGATCTCAAATACGGGCCCGATTTCACCCATTTCGACTATGTCAACCCGGAGGCGCCCAAGGGCGGCGCGATCAGCTTTGCCGCGGAGGGCACATACAATTCGTTGAATCCGTTCATTCTCAAGGGTGACCCCGTGCAGGGGCTCGAGAGCTTCGTCTTCGAGACCCTGCTCGAGCGCGCGCTCGATGAGCCCGATGCGGCCTATGGGCTGATCGCGGCGAGCGTCGAGGTCAGCCCCGATCGCTCCTGGGAAATCTTCAACCTTCGGCCCGAGGCCCGTTGGCATGACGGCACGCCGATCACCGCCGAGGACGTCGTGTTCTCCGTCGAGACGCTGAAGGCGCATGGTCACCCTTATTACCGGGTCATTCTCGCGGAGGTCGCAAGCGCCGAGATGCTCGATCCCCGCCGGGTCAGGATCACCTTCAGCAACACCGAGAACCGCAAGCTGCCTCTCATCGTCGGAACCCAGCTCCCGATTCTCTCAAAGGCCCATTACGAGGACCGGGAGTTCGATCGTGTCACGCTCGAGCCGCCTTTGGGCAGTGGGCCCTACCGCGTGGCGCGGGTGAACGAAGGCCGTTCGATCGTCTATGAGCGCGTGCCGGACTATTGGGGGCGCGGCTTGCCCGTGCGGGTAGGGCGCCACAATTTTGACGAGATTCGAATCGAATATTTCCGCGACCGCACGATCATGGTCGAGGCGCTGAAGGCGCGGGAATACGAGTTCCACGAGGAGTTCACGTCGAAAACCTGGATGACGGCCTATGACATTCCGGAGATCGCGGACGGGCGGATGATCCGGGAAGTTCTCGCCGATAACACGCCTTCGGGCGTGCAGGCCTTCTTCATCAACACCCGGCGCGAGAAGTTCCGCGATCCCCGCGTGCGTCAGGCGCTCGCGCTTGCCTTCGACTTCGAGTGGACGAACGCGAATCTTTTTTACAGCCTCTACGACCGCATGGGGAGTTACTTTGAGAATTCCAATCTTGCGGCCGAAGGGTTGCCGGGCCCGGACGAGCTCGCGATCCTCGAAGCCTATCGCGGGCGGGTGCCGGACGAGGTCTTCAACGAACTCTATGAACCGCCACGCGCCGACGGGGACGACGGCATCCGCAAGAACCTGCAAGCCGCCCGGAGTCTTTTCGAAGAGGCCGGTTGGGTCATCGACGAGGGGCGGCTCGTGAGCGCCGAGACGGGCGAGCAATTCACCATCGAGTTCCTCTATTTCCTGCGGACCTTCGAGCGGGTGATCGCGCCGTACGCGGTAAATCTGCGCCGTCTCGGGATCGAGGCGAGTTTGAGGCTGGTGGATGCGTCGCAATACCAGCGGCGGCTCGAGGAGTTCGATTTCGATCTCACGACGAGCCGCTACGTTCAGGACCTGTCGCCGAGCATCGAGTTGCGGAATTACTTCGCAGGCGACGCGGCGGATACCATGGGAAGTGATAACATCGCGGGCATTCGCGACCCGGTGGTCGATGAGCTGATCGAGGAGGTGCTCTCGGCGCCCGACCGCGCGAGCCTGATCGCGGCTTGCCACGCGCTCGATAGGGTGTTGCTCTGGGGCCATTACATGGTGCCTCAGTGGTACAAGGGCGAGCATCACCTAGTCTATTGGAACAAGTTCGGGCGGCCCGACGTCAAGCCGCTCTACGATCGGGGCGTTCTCGATATCTGGTGGATCGACGCGGAGCGCGAAGCGGCGTTGAACGCGTTGGATAAAGGGCTAGACTAGATTACAAGAGGTCCGGCCGCCCGACTCGGTGGTTCCCCGTTGGCTCCGATCGACTGGATGGCGTTGGTGCAGAGCCCCGCGATTGCCCGCTACGACGATCCCCCGCGCCGCCGGGCCGTCGCACGCCTTTGGAGCCTTCCGCTCGCCGCTTTTCTCCTGCTTTTCGCGCTCCTGCCCGCGACGGCCGAGGAGGTCGCCGGAGGCACGCTCAACCACGGCATCGCGATCCACGGCGACGTCGCCTATCCGGCCGACTTCAGCCATTTCGCCTATGTCGACCCGGAAGCGCCCAAGGGTGGCGAGGTGCGGCTCGCGGCGATCGGCACGTTCGATAGCTTGAACGCGTTCCTCCTCAAAGGCGTGCCGGCGGCGGGCCTCGGCTTCTTGTTCGATACCCTGACGACCGGATCCTATGACGAGCCGGCGAGCGAGTACGGCCTGCTCGCCGAATCGATCGAGGTGCCCGACGACCGCTCCTGGGTGATCTTCACGCTGCGCGACGAGGCGCGCTGGCATGACGGCACGCCGGTCACCGTGGAGGACGTGATTTTTTCGTTCAACCTGCTCGTCGAGAAAGGTGTGCCCTTCTATCGCGCCTATTACGCGAGCGTCGCCGCCGTCGAGGCGTTGGATGAGCGGCGGGTGAAGTTCACCTTCTCGGAGGGCATGAACCGCGAGCTTCCGGTGATCGTCGGCCAGTTCCCGATTCTCTCGAAGGCCTATTACACCGAGCAGGACTTCACCAAGGTCAGCCTCGATCCGCCCCTGGGGAGCGGTCCCTATCGCGTCGAACGGGTCGATCCGGGGCGCTCGATCACCTATCGTCGCGATCCGGATTATTGGGGCAAGGATCTTCCGGTGAACCGGGGGCGCTATAATTTCGATCGCATCCAATTCGACTACTACCGCGATACCACGGTCGCGCTCGAAGCCTTCAAGGCTCATGAATACGACCAACGCCGGGAGAACAGCTCGAAGTTCTGGGCGACTTCCTATGAGGGGTCGCAATTCGATGAAGGCCTCATCGTCAAGGAGGAGATTCGCCACGAGATCCCGACTGGGATGCAGGGCTTCGTCATGAACACTCGCAACCCGATCTTCCGCGACCGGCGCGTGCGTGAGGCGATCGCCTACGCGTTTGATTTCGAGTGGACGAACAAGACGCTCTTCTACGGCGCCTATACGCGCACGAAGAGCTATTTCGCGAACTCCGAGCTCGCGGCGGCGGGACTTCCGTCACCGGCCGAGCTCGAGCTGCTCGAGCCCTACCGGGGCAAGATTCCCGACGAGGTGTTCACGAGGGAATACCAGCCGCCCACGACCGACGGCTCGGGCAATGTGCGGGCGAACCTGCGCCAGGCGGCGAAGCTGCTGCGCGAGGCGGGCTGGACGGTCGAGGACGGCAAGCGCGTGGACCCGGAGACCGGCGAGCCGATGGCGATCGAATTTCTGCTTTACCGGGGCGATCCCCAATTCGAGCGGATCATCGGCGCGTTCCGCCAGAATCTCGAGAAGCTCGGCATCGAGGTGAAGCTTTATCCGGTCGATACGGCCCAGTATCAGAATCGGGTGGACGACTTCGACTACGATCTCATCTCGGCAACGGTTCCGGAATCGCTCTCGCCGGGAAACGAGCAGCGGGACTTCTGGAGTTCGATCGCCGCCGATACCCCTGGAAGTCGAAATTACATCGGCATCAAGGACCCGGTGGTGGACGCCCTGATCGAGAAGATCATCGCGGCGTCGGACCGCGAGGCGCTGATCGCGGCTTGCCGGGCGCTCGACCGCGTGCTGCTCTGGAACCACTACGTCGTTCTCCAATGGCACATCCGGCATTTCCGCGTGGCCTATTGGAGCAAGTTCTCGCGTCCGGAAATCCGGCCCAAATACGCGCTCGGCTTCCTCGATACCTGGTGGGTCGATCCGGCAAAAGAGGCGGCTCTCGAAGGACGCGAGAGCCTGCTCGAGACCGAGTAGAGAGCAAAGAGCGCGGCGCTCAACGGATGTTCGCCTATATCATTCGGCGGCTGTTCCTGATCATCCCGACGCTGTTCGCGATCATGGTGATCAATTTCGGGATCATCCAGGTCGCGCCGGGTGGGCCCATCCAGCAGATCATCGCCGAGGTGAAGGGCACGGCGGTCGGCGCGACGGCGCGCTTCACGGGCGGGGGCGCGGGCGAGGTGGGCGGTGTGGCCGGGCAGACCCAGGCCGGCGCGGCGGGCGATGTCAGCAGCAAATACCGCGGTGCGCGCGGGCTGGACCCTGAATTCATCGCCGAGCTCGAACGGGAGTTCGGCTTCGACAAGCCGATCCCCGAGCGCTTCATCTATATGATGGGCAAGTTCGTCCAGCTGGATTTCGGCGAGAGCTATTTCCGCGGCCGCAAGGTGGTCGATCTCGTCCTCGAGACGATGCCGGTCTCGATCTCGCTCGGGCTCTGGACGACTCTGCTCGTCTATCTGATCTCGATCCCACTGGGGATCGCCAAGGCCGTGCGGGACGGCAGCCGGTTTGACGTCTGGACGAGCGGGGTGATCATCGCGGGCTATGCGATCCCAAGTTTCCTCTTCGCGGTGCTCCTGATCGTGCTCTTTGCCGGGGGATCGTATCTCGACTGGTTCCCCTTGCGCGGACTCGTCTCCGACGGCTGGGGCGAGCTGCCCTGGCCCGAGAAGATCGCCGACTATTTCTGGCATCTCATCCTGCCCATCACGGCGCTCGTGATCGGCGGCTTCGCGACGCTCACCATGCTGACCAAGAACTCCTTCCTGGCCGAGATCCATCAGCAATATGTCATCACGGCGCGCGCCAAGGGCTTGACCAAAAGGCGGGTGCTCTACGGCCACGTCTTCCGGAACGCGATGCTCATCATCATCGCCGGCTTCCCGGGCGCCTTCATCGGCATATTGTTCACCGGCGCGCTCTTGATCGAGGTGATCTTCTCCCTCAATGGGCTGGGGCTCCTGGGCTACGAGTCGCTGATCAACCGCGACTATCCGGTGATCTTCGCGACTCTCTTCTTCTTCACGCTTCTCGGCCTCGTCGTGAGGCTGATCGGCGATCTCATGTATGTCGTCGTGGATCCCCGGATCGACTTCGAGGCCCGTCGGGTCTAGGCGATGGCGGAACGCTTCCTCGGGCTTCGCGTCTCCCCCCTGGTCAGGCGGCGTATCTACAACTTCAAGAAGAACAAGCGAGGCTATGTCTCGCTCTGGCTGTTCCTCGTTCTGTTCTTCGTCAGCCTGTTCGCCGAGTTCATCGCGAACGACAAGCCGATCGTCTTGGAATATGACGGCGAGCTCTATTGGCCGATCTTCCATGCTTATGCCGAGACGACCTTCGGCGGCGACTTCGAGACCGAAGCCGACTATCGCGATCCCTTTGTCGTCGAGCTGATCGAAACGAAGGGCTGGACGATCTGGCCCGTCATCCCCTACAGCTACCGCACGATCAATTACGATCTCGAAGTCCCGGCGCCGGCGCCGCCCTCGGGCGCGAACTGGCTCGGCACCGACGATCAGGGGCGCGACGTGCTCGCCCGCCTGATCTATGGCTTTCGCATATCGGTGCTCTTCGGCCTGGTGCTGACCCTCGGAAGCTCGGTGATCGGCGTCGTCGCGGGCGCCGTGCAGGGCTATTTCGGCGGCCTCACGGACCTCATATTCCAGCGTTTCATCGAGGTCTGGTCGGGTCTGCCGGTTCTCGTCCTGCTCATCATCCTGGCGAGCGTCATCGAGCCGAGCTTTTGGCCGCTCTTGGGGCTTCTGCTGCTGTTCAGTTGGATGGGGCTCGTCGACGTCGTGCGCGC
>JAPUJA010000247.1 GCA_027296525.1 Pseudomonadota bacterium
GCTCGCGGATGAGGTCGCCGTCGATGTCGATCTTGCTCATCGTGTTCCCTTCCAGAGCCCTAAGACGCGGCGCCGTCGATCAGCTTGCGATGGGCCTCCAGGGCGAAGGCGTAACCTTGGGCGCCCAGCCCGCAAATCAAGCCGCGGGCGGCTTCCGAAACATAAGAATGGCGGCGATAGGGTTCGCGTTGGAAGATGTTCGATAGATGTACCTCGATCACGGGAAGCTCGCAGGCGAGCAGCGCGTCGAGCAGGGCGATGGACGTGTGGGTCAGGGCGCCGGCGTTGATGATGAGCCCGGCGAAGGCCCCCCGGGCGCCCTGGATCCAGTCGACGAGCTCGCCCTCAGCATTGCTCTGACGAAAATCCACCTCAAGGTCGAGCTCGGCCGCGCGCCGCTCGCACAGCCCGCGCAGGTCCTCGAGCGTGCCGCGGCCGTAGATCTCGGGCTCGCGTACCCCCAACATGTTCAGGTTGGGACCGTTCAGGATAAGGATCTTCGAGTTCATCGGGTCCCTCGGCCGGGGTCGTCCGCTATCGGTCGATATCCGGCTCTATAATATCACGCGCCTCAAGGCCCGGTCGAGGAGGCGCAAGAGGCGCCAGTTTCAGCCGCTCTCGCGATTCGTCCGCGGTTGAAAAGGGGCCGTGTCCCAGCCATATATAGGGCCTTCTTTCCGGCGCGCACGAGCCGATCCGAGGCGCTTCATGGAGATCATCATCAACGGCGATAGCCGGCGGATTTCAGGGCCGATGACGGTCGCCTCTCTGCTCGAGGAGCTTGGCCTCGATCGCCGCAAGATCGCCGTCGAGCGCAACCGAGAGATGGTGCCCCGCTCGGCCTATGATGAGGTGACGGTCGCGCCGGGCGACCAACTCGAGATCGTGCATTTCATCGGCGGGGGCGGCGACGACGGGGCCCTCGAGGTCGCCGGAAGGCGCTATCGCTCCCGGCTCATCGTCGGCACGGGAAAATACCAGGACTTCGAGGAAACCGCGGCGGCCGTCGAGGCCTCGGGCGCGGAGATCGTCACGGTCGCGATCAGGCGGGTCAACATCCTGGACGCCAACGCGCCCATGCTCGTCGACTACCTCGACCCCAAGATCTACACCTACCTCCCCAACACGGCGGGCTGCTACAGCGCGGAGGAAGCCGTGCGCACGCTCCGTCTCGCGCGTGATGCGGGCGGCTGGAACCTCGTCAAGCTCGAGGTGCTGGGCGATCAGAAAACCCTCTACCCCAACATGATCGAGACCCTGAGCGCGGCCAAAGCGCTGATCGGGGACGGCTTCGAGGTGATGGTCTATTGCAACGACGATCCGATCATGGCGAAGCGGCTCGAAGAGGTCGGGTGCGCGGCGATCATGCCGCTCGCCGCCCCGATCGGCTCGGGCCTCGGCGTTCAGTCCCCGGTCAACCTCCGGCTCATCGTCGAGCAGGTGAAGATGCCCGTGATCGTGGACGCCGGCGTGGGCACCGCCTCGGACGCCGCGATCGCCATGGAGCTCGGCTGTGACGGCGTGCTCATGAACACGGCGATCGCCGAAGCGAGGGATCCAATCCTCATGGCGCGCGCCATGAAGGCGGCGATCGAGGCCGGCCGTTTGGCTTATCTCGCCGGACGCATGAAGAAGAAGATGTACGCCGACCCCTCGTCGCCGCTGGCCGGCCTCATCTAAGCGCCCGCCAGCCCTCGCGCCGGTTGCTGTCTATTCCAGGTCCTCGGCGGCCCGTTTGAGGTCCTGCAGGCGCAGCCAGCCCGGCGTGCCTTCCGCCAGATGCTGCTCGGCGCGCGCCAGATGGAAGGCCACATCCTGGGGCCGATGCCTCAAGAAGGCCTCTTCGGCGAGCGCCAGGGAGGATTCGCCGTAATCGCCGGCACGGCCATGGGCGATACCGAGATAGCGCCAGAGTGTGGGGTCCGTTCGCACGCGCACAACGGCGATCCGCAAGTTTTTGAGCGCCGCCTGATCGAGCTCCGGGTCATTGACCTCGATCTGCGCTTGAGCCAATTCAAGGCGAAAGAGCGGCTCGGCGGGCCGGAGCGCGACGGCCTCTTGGTAGGGCCCGATGGCCTCCCGGACCCGCCCGTTCTCGAAGAACATCTGCCCTTTGAGTTCGTAGAAATAAGGATCGCGGGGACTCTCCGCGAGCAGCGCGTCGATCTCGATGAGGGCGTTCGAAAGATCGGCCATGCGGAAATACGCGACCGCACGCGCGTAACGCGCGGCCAGGCTCTGATCGCTCGTCGGATATTTCGCCAGCGTCTGGGCCGGAGGGTGGAGGAAGCCATCGAGTTTGGCGCGGGCCCGGGCGAACATCTCGACATATTCAGGCGCCGGCGGCCGATAGGAGTAGGTCGAGTTGGCAATATGATTGCGGATGTGAAGGACTCGATCCTGGGCGAGGGGATGGGTTCGCAAGTAAGGGCTCTGCCGCGCGGCGACGAGAAGCTGCTCGTTGCGGATTTTTTCGAGCAGGCTCAGCAGCCCGTGGGCCGACTGGCCGGTCGCCTCGAGATAGCCGAGGCCGGCCTGATCCGCCGCCTGTTCCTGGGCCCGCGTGTACCGGAACAGCCCCTGCTGAGCGAGCCCGGTTCCCCCGGCGATGATCGCCTGACCCGCGTCCGTGGCACCGCCCGCGATCGCGGCGGCGCCCAGCACCAGCGCGATCAGAGACTCGATCCGGATGCTCTCAAGCGCCCCCGGCAAACGCGCGAGGTGGCCGCCTGCGATATGCCCGACCTCGTGGGCGAGCACCCCGATGACCCCTGCCGGATCGTCGCTTTGCTCGAGTAGCCCCGTATGGACGAAGAGATTCATGCCACCGGCAACGAACGCGTTGATCTCCGGGTCGTCGACCAGATAGATCGTGACCGCGTCCGGATCGACCCCGGCGGCCCGCATCAAGGGGGTCGCGTAGGTGCGGATCATATTTTCGATCTCGGCGTCGCGAATGAGCGAGGCGGCCTGCGCCGAGAAGGCGGTCGAGAGGCCGACCGTCAGCGCGAGGAGAACGCCGAGCAGAGCGTTGCGAAACCGCTTCATGACACCATTATGACGCGACCGGGCCGCCGCCTCG
>JAPUJA010000248.1 GCA_027296525.1 Pseudomonadota bacterium
GCCCCACCAATAGACCCAGCAGAACAGGAAGAGCCACACGACGTCGACGAAATGCCAATACCAGGCGCAGGCCTCGAAGCCGACATGATGGTCCGGCTTGAAGTGCCGCTTGATCGCCCGATAGAGACAGACGGAAAGGAAGCAGGTGCCGATGATCACATGGAAGCCGTGGAAGCCCGTCGCCATGAAGAAGGTCGAGGGATAGATGCCCCCCCGGAAGGAGAAGGGCGCGTGGGCATATTCATAGATCTGCAAAGAGGTAAAGCTGATCCCGAGCGCGACCGTGATCGCAAGGCCCAGGACCGAGCCCCAATAGTTGTTCTCGCGGATCGCGTGGTGCGCCCAGGTGACCGTGGCGCCTGACGTCAAGAGGATGATCGTGTTGACGAGCGGAATGTCCCAGGGGTCGAAAGTCTCGATCCCGGGCGGCGGCCATACCCCGCCGATCGCCTCCTGGGGGAAGATGCTGGCATTGAAGAAGGCCCAGAAGAAGGCCGCGAAGAACATGACCTCCGAGGCGATGAAGAGCACCATGCCGAAGCGGTGCCCGCGCTGCACAGGGTTCGTGTGGTGGCCCTGGAAGGTCGCCTCGCGCACCACGTCGCGCCACCACAGAATCATGGTGAGGAGGGTGAGAACGGTGCCGATGATCAAGAGCCACCAGGCTCCCGTATGGACATAGAGGATCAAGCCGCCCGCCATGCCGAGCGCGGCAAGCGCGCCCACGGCGGGCCACGGGCTCGGATCGACCATGTGATAGGGATGTCCCTTGGCGTGTGCGCCGGCGTGCGTTTCGGTCATAGATCCGAATCTTCGATCCCGTCTTGTCTGTGCGTGATTTGGGGGCCATGCCCGTTTGGATCGCTCGTACGCGCGATCGCCGTCGCGCCGTCCGCCGAGCCGGCGCTTTTCAGGTCCTCGAGATAGGCGTCCCGCGCCGCGGCGCCCTGATCGAAAAAGGTGTAGGAGAGCGTGATCGTGTCGAGATCATACATGTTCCGGTCGTCGGCGATCTCGGGATCGATGAAGAACGTGACCGCGAGTTCCGCGCTCTCTCCAGGCCCAAGCAACTGCTCGCTGAAACAGAAGCATTCGATCTTGTTGAAATAGATCCCGGCCTTCTGGGGCGTCACGTTGAAGGTGGCCAATCCCAGGATCGGCTCGCCGCCGAGGTTCTCGGCCCGGTAGAAGGCAAGCGCCGTCTCGCCCGGCCGGATTTCGATCTCCTTCTCCACCGGCGCGAAACGCCAGGCGAGACCGGGGGCGACGTCGGCGCTGAACCGCACCTTGATGACGCGATCGGCGACGACCGGAGGCGCCTCACCCGCCACCTGCGTGGTCCCGCCGTAACCCGTCACCCGGCAGAAAAGCTCATAGAGCGGCACGGCCCCGAAATAGGCGAACGCCGCCATGCCGAGCGACACCGTCATGAGGATCGCGGCGGTCAGCTTCTTGCGGTCGAGCCACGGCTTCATCCTCATCCCCCTCAAAGCTTCACGAGCGTGATGAAAAAGAAGAGGACGACCAGAAAGAGGAGCACGCCGGCGAGAGCGTAGTTCCGCCGGCGCTGGCGCCGCCGGCGCTCATCGCTTTCCATGGCGAACGACCGTTCTTCGTCTCAGAGAAACGATCCAACATAATGATCCACGATCAACAGCGAGAGAAGGCCGAAGAGATAGAGGATCGAAAAGCCAAACATGCGTTTCGCGCTTCGATCGGCCTTATCGCCCAAAACACGAACCGCCGAAAAGACGAATGTCACGCCCAAGAGGCCGGCACCGACGCCATAGATTACCCCCGCCATGCCGATCATGCTGGGAAGCAGAGCGACCGGAAGAAGCGCCAGCGTGTAGAGGAGCATCTGCCGTTTGGTCGCGCGCGGCCCGGCGACAACCGGCAGCATGGGGACACCCGCGCGGCTGTAGTCGCCCGCCCGGAAGAGCGCGAGGGCCCAGAAGTGGGGCGGCGTCCAGAGGAAAATGATGGCGAAGAGGATCAAGGGCTCGAGCGTGATCTCGCCGGTGGCCGCGACCCAGCCGACGACCGGCGGAAGCGCCCCGGCGGCACCGCCGATCACGATGTTCTGCGGCGTGCGGCGTTTGAGCCACATGGTGTAGACGAGGAGGTAGAAACCGATCGTGAAGGCGAGCACCGCAGCCGCGATCCAATTGACGGCGACGCCCATCAGGGCGACCGAGCCGACGGCGAGCGCGACGCCGAATTGAAGCGCGCTCTCGGGCGCGAGCCGGCCGGCCGGAAGCGGCCGGTTGCGCGTGCGCCCCAAGAGCGCGTCGATGTCGCGTTCGAACCACATGTTGAGCGCGCCCGACGCGCCGGCGCCCAACGCGATGCAGAGAATCGCGACGCCCGCGAGCAGGGGATGAAGCGCGCCCGGCGCGATCACGAGCCCGGTAATCCCGCTGAACACGACGAGCGACATGACCCGGGGCTTCAGCAGCGCGACGTAGTCGGCGACCTCGCCGCCGGCGGGTTGAGCGATGCCCTGGGCTACGCCTGTGGTCTCAACCGACATGGCACCCCCTGGGATAACTGTATTTCTCCTGCCGCCATCCTATGGCCTGATTTTGGCGGGTTGACCGCGTTTGGGAGGCCATTTGACCAGATTTTCCGTCATCCAGACACACCTCTCCTGTCGTTTTCCCTTGCCACCCGTCCTCGCAGCCGTCGGTGGACTTTAGTGCGAATCAATATTACCTTAAAGAGGCGCGGCTCGGTACCACGCCAAGGGCGGGCGGTCGAAAGATGGGCCGGCCTTCTATTTGGCGAGTGTCGAAGCGTGTTTCTTCAACAAGGGGAAAAGATGGGCCGGCCCTCCACTTGGCGAGTGTCGAAGCGCGTTTCTTCAACAAGGGGAGACGGGGCAGCGACCAGCGCAACCCGTACGGGAGGCGGTAGGCGTATTCCAGGACGAACCATCCCTCCGGGCGACGGTCGACGAGCTGCTGATATCGGGTTTCGACAGGTCCGACATCGGTGTCGTTGCCGGACACCGCCCGGTCGAACGCAAGTTCGGCGCGATGTTCATGTTCACGATGTTGTGCACGCCGGGGCGGATTTTGTGGACGGCGTGTAGAATGCATGAGTTTCATGAGTAAGATCGGGCTGTAAGGCGCATAAAAAAGTCAGTTTATTTGAATTTGCGCCTGTAACTTTTATAAAAAAGCCAGTTCATTTGAATTCGCGTCCGTAGCTTTTAGAGGTAAGGATGAAGACGGGATTGTTTGTGGCATTCGTAGTGTTTTTAGTAGCCGTTGGCTCTGTCGCATTTCACTTTCTGAGCCCGTGGTGGTGGACGCCCATTGCCTCAAATTGGGGTTACATCGATGACACGATCATCATCACATTTTGGATCACCGGGGTTGTTTTCATCGGCCTCATTTTGTTTATCGCCTATTGCGTGCTGCGCTACCATCACCGGGAGGGAAGACGGGCGGACTACGAGCCGGAGAACAAGAAGTTGGAGTGGTGGCTCATCGGACTGACCTCGGTGGGCGTGGTGGTGATGTTGACGCCCGGCTTGTTCGTGTGGAACCAATTCGTCACGGTCCCGGAAGAGGCGACGGAGTTCGAGGTCTTGGGCCAGCAGTGGCAGTGGAGCTTCCGCTTGCCCGGGAAGGACGGCGT
>JAPUJA010000249.1 GCA_027296525.1 Pseudomonadota bacterium
AGGGTGCGGATCTGCCGGTTCGCCACCGTCAACATGGAAAGATCGATCGCTTCCGTCGTGCGCAGATCGTCGAGCAGGTCCCGCGTGCGCTCCACCACCGAGCGGTTCTCCTCGATCCAGGTCTCGATCGCGGCGTCGCCATACAGCCCGGCGGCCGATTTCAGAACGGCGGCCGCCAGCGCCGTCTGCTGCGAGTAGAAATCGTCCACGAGCGCGGTCAGCGCGCGCCGCTGCCAATGGCTCGTGGTCTTGAGCAGCGAGGCCGCGGTTCGAAGCCAGTCGAATCCGATTCGGACGCCGATCTCGAAATAGGTCTTGCACACCTTCTCGACCGCGACGCCCAAGCCTTCGGCCACCGCGACGATTCCACAGGCCGGGATCACGCCGTCGATGATCGCCACCCGCCGCGCGAGATCTTCCGGCACGCCGAGCTCCAGATAGCCGGTCTTCGCGCGCTCGACCAGGGTAAGCTCCTCGGCCGCGAGATAGCCCTCGAGCCCATCGGTGACCGCCGCGACACCCGACGCAAAGGCCTCGATCGTGAGCGAAATATCGAGCGGCTGCGCGCAGTTGCGCAAGAACCACAGGGTGCCCCGCTCCGTCAGCCGGTGCGCCTCCCAAAACATCTCGATCTGGAACTGCGCGGGCACGCGCCCGTCCAACGCCTCGATCCCGCTCCATAGGGAACGCATCTCGAAGACATGCCGGGTCGCCGTATAGGCGCGCGTGACATCGGCCGCGTCGGCGCCGCTCTCCTCGCCGATGCGGTGAACGAAGCTGGGGCCTGTACGGTTCACCAGGCTGCTCGCCAACATGGTCGCGATCGCCTCCCGGCGCAGCGGATGATCCTTCATCTGTTCGCCGAAGCGCTCGCGCAGCGGTTGCGGCACCTCGCGAACCAGATCCTCGGCGAGAAAGGGATCGTCCATGGCGTCGCTCTCCACGAGATGGCTGAAGAGATCGATCTTGGCATAGGCCAGCAAAACGGCGATCTCCGGCCGGGACAGCCCCTCGCCCGCCATCTCGCGCTCGGCGAACTCCTCTTCACTCGCCAGGGCCTCGACCTTGCGGTTGAGCCGGCCTTCCCTCTCGAGGACCTTGATCAGCCGCTCGTGGGAGATGATGAGCCGCGATGAGCGCGCCTCGTTGATGCTGATCGCCTGGGTCTGAAGATAGTTGTCGTGGAGCACGAGCCGGGCGACCTCGTCGGTCATCTCGCTCAAGAGACGATTGCGTTCGGGCACGTCGAGCCGGCCCGCAGCCACGACCTGATCGAGCAGGATCTTGATGTTCACCTCGCGGTCCGAGCAGTCGACGCCGCCCGAATTGTCGATGGCGTCGGTGTTGATGCGTCCGCCGCTGCGGGCATATTCGATGCGCCCGCGCTGGGTGAGGCCCAGATTGGCGCCCTCGCCGATGACCCGGCATCGGAGCCCGTCGGCGTCGACGCGCACCGCGTCGTTCGTCCGGTCGCCGACCGCACAGTCGCTCTCAAAACTCGCCTTCACGTAGGTGCCGATGCCGCCCAACCACAGAAGATCCATCTCGGCGCGAAGGAGCGTGCGGATCATCTCGTTCGGGGTGATGTGATCGGCCTCGAGGCCAAACCGCTCTTTGAGCTCGGGACTCAAGGGGATCGACTTCGCACGGCGTTCGAACACACCGCCGCCTTTCGAGATCAACTTAGGGTTGTAATCGGCCCAGGACGAACGCGGGAGCTCGAACAGCCGCTTGCGCTCGGCGAAGCTCGCGTCCGCATCCGGGTCGGGATCGAGAAAGACGTGCCGGTGGTTGAAGGCGCCCACGAGCCGGATATGCTCGGACAGCAGCATGCCGTTCCCGAACACGTCGCCCGACATGTCGCCGATGCCCACGACGTCGAAGTCACTGTCCTCGATGTCGACGCCGATTTCCCGGAAGTGCCGCTCGACCGATATCCAGGCGCCGCGCGCCGTGATCCCCATCTTCTTGTGGTCGTAGCCGGTCGCGCCGCCCGAGGCGAAGGCGTCGCCGAGCCAGAAGCCACGTCCACAGGAGATCTCGTTTGCGATGTCGGAAAAAGTCGCCGTGCCCTTGTCCGCCGCGACCACGAGATAGCTGTCGTCGTCGTCCCACCGGCGCACCTCGAGGGGTGGGATGACTTCGCCGCCCACGAGGTTGTCGGTGAGGTCGAGCAGGCCGTTGATCAGTGTTTTGTAGCAGGCGATTCCTTCCTCGGTGACGGCTTTGCGTCCGCCCTCCTCCGGGATTCGCTTGCACACGAAACCGCCCTTCGCGCCCACGGGCACGATCACCGCGTTCTTGACCATCTGCGACTTCATCAGGCCGAGGACCTCGGTGCGGAAATCCTCGCGCCGGTCCGACCAACGAATGCCGCCCCGCGCGACCTTGCCGCCACGCAGATGAATGCCTTCCATGCGTGGTGAATAGACGAAGACCTCGACGAACGGGCGGGGGAGCGGAAGCTCCTCGAGCGCCGACGAGTCGAGCTTGAGCGCGAGATAGGGCTTGGGCTCTCCCGAATCCGCCGTCTGGAAATAATTCGTCCTGAGGGTTGCGAGAATCGCGTTGCGGTAGCGCCGCAAGATCCGGTCTTCATCGAGACTAACGACCGCTTCGAGAGCCTTAAGGATTTTATTATCCAGGCTTTCGACTCGCGCCTCGATGTCCGCCTCACCTTTCGGATCGAATCGCACGCGGAAGAGCTCGACCAGGAGCTTGGTGAGCATGCTGTTCTGCGCGAGCGTCTCCTCCATATAGTCCTGGCTGAAGGGGATGCCCGCCTGGCGGAGATGCTTGCAGTAGGCGCGCAACAGACCGACCTCACGCCAGCTGAGGCCCGCGAGCAAGACGAGCCGGTTGAACCCGTCATTCTCCATCTCTCCGGTCCAAACCCGGGCGAAGGCCTCGTGGAAGCTGTCCCGAACCTGGGCGAGATCGATCTCGTCCATGGGCCGTGTCAGCATGTTGAAATCATGGATCCAAACCGGCGGCGCGCCGTTGCGGGCTTCGACCAGGAACGGCCGTTCACCGATCACCTTGAAACCCATGTCCTCGAGAACCGGCAGAATATCGGAGAGCGGCACGGGGTCTTCAATCTGAAACAGCTTGAACTTGACGAGACCCGGCGTTTGCTCGAAGGGGCTGTAGAGATCCATCGCGAAGCCGGGGCCGGAGTCGCCGGCGATGGATTCGATCTTCTCGATATCGAGCGCCGCGACCTGCGCGCCAAACTCCTCCCGGTAGGCCGTCGGGAAGGCGTCCTCGTAACGGTGCAGCATCTCGAGCCCCTGTTCTTCGCCGAAATGCGCGACGAGACGCTCCCGGAGCGCATCCGTCCAGGTCTGAACCGCGTCGATGATCCGGCGCTCGATCTCATGGGCATCGTAGGCGGGGAGCTTGCCCGGCACCGTCTCGATGATGAAGTGGATGCGCGCGAGCGGCTCGTCGGAGACGTGAACCGTGAAGGTCGCGCTCTCGCCCATGAAGGCGTCGAGCAAGATTTCGTGCATGCGTATCCTGAGATCCGTGTTGTAGCGATCGCGGGGGACGTAAACGAGGCAGGAGACGGTTCGCTCATAGGGATCTTGCCGCACGAACAGGCGCGTGCGCTGTCGCTCCTGCAGATGCAGAATGCCGAGGCTGATGTCCAACAGCTCCTGGCTCGAGATTTGGAAGAGCTCGTTGCGCGGGAAAGTTTCGAGAATGTTGATCAACGCCTTGCCGTCGTGACTCTCCGGCGAGAGGCCCGAGCGTTCGACCGTCTTGAGCACGCGCCGGCGAAGAAGGGGGATCTCGAGCGGGCTCCGGTTGTAGGCCGCCGAGGTAAAGAGGCCCATGAAGCGAAATTCGCCGGTCACCTCGCCGTCTTTATCGAAGGTCTTGACGCTGATCTGATCAAGCGGCACGGGGCGGTGAACCGGCGAACGCGTCTTCGAGCGGGTGATCATCACGACGCGCGGCGCCTGAAGGAAGTTCTGGACTTCGGGCGGCAATAAACCGCCCAACACCCCGTTCATCTCGTCGAAAGCGGGATCTCTGAGCAGACCGAGCGCGCTCTCGGGCACGTCTTCATAGCCCCCGCCGTGCAGCCGATAGGCGCAAAAGCCGATGAAGGTGAAATGGCTGTCGCCGATCCAGCGCAGAAAATCGCTGACCTCCTTGACCTGATCCTCCGGCAGAGGCGGCGGCGTGGTTTCGAGCCGTTCGACCGTCTCGTAGAGGCGGCGCAACATCGGCCGCCAATCGGCGACGACGAGTCGCACCTGGCGGAGCGTCTGTCGCACACCCTCGGCGATCACATCGAGCGCCTCCTGGGCCGAACGGCGGTCGACCTCGATCCGAATGAAGGATTCGTGCTTCGCCCGGTCATCGCCCTCGCCGGGCTCGAAAATATTCGTCATTTGCCCTTGCGCATTCCGCTGAATGCGCAAGATCGGGTGAATCACGAGGTGTATCGTGAGATCGCGTCGATTGAGCTCGGAGGCGACCGAGTCGATCAGGAACGGCATGTCGTCGTTGACGATCTCGATCACCGTATGGCTCGACTGCCAGTCATGCTCGTCGACCACCGGATTGTAGACCCGCACGAGGGCCGTATCAGGCGCGCGGACCTGCGCGAAATTCCAGTGGGAGAGCGCCGCGCCGTAAAGGTCGTCCGCCGAGCGGTCGGCCAGATCCTCCGACGGCACCGAGCCGTAATAGAGGCCGAGATACTTCGCGATCAGCTCGGCCTTGGCGCGCGGGAGGCGCCGGCGCACCAGCCCGGTGACCTTGGTGATGAGATCGGCCTTGCTCTCCAACTGCGCCGTGGCCATGGGAAACTCGCGAAATGAAATGGCGGCCAGATCTAAGTAATGGCCCCAAGCTTACCGTAAAGACGTTGTGAATTCCTTTAATACACCCTGCTGTGGCGACGGCACATCCAGCAATCGGCCGGCGAGGCTCGAAGGCACGGCACGGGCCGGAAATCTTAAGCCGTGAGCTCGGTGAGAAAGGCGCCGAAGATCTCGAGATAGAGCTCGATATCCGCCTCGACCATCGGAAAGGAGGCCGACGGGCCGGCCGAGGCGATCGCCTCGAACACGCCCCGGTTCGCCATGTAAAGGCGTAGAGCCGCGGAAAGCTCGGGAGCCGCGCACTCGGCGGCCTCGTGCGCGTTCGCCGGAAGCCGGGGCGCGAAGCTAACGCCGGAGCGGCAATAGAGCCGCTGCGCCGACCAGGGAAGGCCGCTCCTTTCGATCGCGGCTTCGATCCCGTCCGCGAGTTGCGCGCCCAAACCCATGGTATGGGCGTAGCCCGCTTCGGTCAGGATCTGATCGAGCGCCGCGCGCGCCGCGGCCAGGGAAAGCGCGTAGGCGAAGAAGGTGCCGCCGGTCGCGATCCGATCCTGCCAGTTGAGCGCCGGCAGAGAGGTGAGGTTCGCCTCGAGCGCGTCCCCGAGCGCCGCGCTCATGCCGTAGGCGCCGATCGGAAGGCCCCCGGCCAGGCATTTGCCAAGGGTCACGATGTCGCAATCGATTCCCCAGGCGCGGGTCAGCCCACCATAGGCACAGGTCTGGGTGTGCGCCTCATCGACGATCAAGAGGCAGCCCTTGGCGGCGCTCGCCCGGCTGAGACCCTCGAGGAAGCCGGGCTCGGGCCGCACGACGCCGACATTGGTGAGCGCGGGCTCGACGAGCACGCAGGCGATATCGTGATCGCGCAACGCGGCTTTGGCCGCGTCGAGGTCGTTATAGGGCACCAGATGCTTGCCCGCGCTCTCGAGGAGTCCCCGGCCCTCGGGCGCTACCGCGCCCTCCTTCAGGGTCACCAGGACGTCGTCGAAATGGCCGTGATACTTGCCCTCGAACATCAATATGTCCCGGCGCCCGGTGACGATGCGCGCGATGCGGATCGCCTCGGCGTTCGCGCTCGTGGCCGAGAGC
>JAPUJA010000025.1 GCA_027296525.1 Pseudomonadota bacterium
GAAGACCGTGCTCTGCCAGCTCTCGATCTTCACCAAGCCGGATTTGAAGAAGACGCTCGCGATGCCGAGCCGCAGCAGGAGCTGAAGGATCGACGTGGGAAAACCCTCGAGCATCCCAAGGACGCCGCCGATCAGATTGCCCACTCGCGGCGCGGAAGACACGGTAAGGGACGATTCGCTTTTCATGGGTTCAACCCCCCTTTAGTGGTCTGGTTGGCGGAATGTGCGGCGAAGACGCCGGCGTTCGCCAGGCGAAGCAGCGTGCGCGCAGGATCGGCGCTCGGATCCACGGCAAGCATGCGCTCGAAGGCGCGGGCCAGCGGCGCGCCGCCGGCGATGGCGTCCAGCAGGACGAAGTCGGTCTCGGCGATCGCCGCAAACTCGGGCGCGTCGGCACTCCGGCGGATGAGCAGGCGAGCAGCGCCGAGTCCCAGATCGATCGTCTCGTCGGACTCGTCGCGGTTCGCGCGCCAGATGCGGTCGATCGGAAAGGGTGAGGCCACCAGCCGGCACGCCGGGTGAAGCTCGATAAAGAGATCGCCGAGAGCGTCGGGCGAAAGCCGGGCGACGGCCGCGAGGTCCAAGGTTGGCGAGTCGGGCGCGTGAAGGGCTTCGTTGAGCGCCCATTCGAGCCGCGCGACGTCCGGGAGGTAGACGAGCGCCGAGGCGGGTTCGTATCGCGCCAGGAACTCGGAGAAGCTCCCGCCATATTCGAAGAGGCAGGGCCCGACCGGCGGATGGTCCGCGATGTATCGCTTTGCGGCTTGACGAAAGAAACGCTCGCCCACCAAGCGGCAGACCACGGGGTACGTCGCTTGAAGCGCCTCGGTGAGCGTGGTGTAGAAGTGGTTGCGGTGGATGTTGATCCGTTCGCGCCGCTGGAGCACCTCACGCAAGGAAGGATGTATCGGCGCGCCGGGCCCGGCGAGGATGGCTTCGGCAATCGCGTGCTGGACGTCACGCAACTCGGGCATCGCGATCGCCTCCCAGATGCGCGGCGCGCACGGCGTCGGCCTTCGCGGCTTCGGTCATGAGGGTCGAAAGCTCGGGGATGTTCGTGTCCCACTCGATCAGGCTGGGGACCGGTCCGAAGCGCTCGACCGCCTGCCCGTAAAGCGCCCACACCGACTCGGGCACGGGCGCGCCGTGGTCGTCGATCAAGACCGTCTCGCCGTTGCCGACAGCGTTGACGGCGTGACCCGCGAGGTGGATTTCACCGACCGCGGCGGGCGGAATGGCATCGATGTAGTCGCTGGCGTTCCAGCCGAGGTTGTGGGCGCTGACATAGACGTTGTTGACGTCGACGAGGAGCCCGCAGCCCGTGCGCACGGCGATTTCGGTGAGAAACTGCCATTCCGGAATCCCGCTCGACGGGAATTCGAGATAGCTCGACGGGTTCTCGACGAGGATCGTTCGGCGGAGCGCGTTCTGTACGTGGTCGATGTTTCGGCAAAAGAGCGCCAGGGTCTCTTCCGTGTAGGGCAGCGGCAAGAGGTCGTTGAGGTAGACGCCACCCGCGGCGCTCCAGGAGAGGTGTTCCGAGACGAGCGCCGGTTCGATGCGTTCGACGAGGTCGGCGAGGCGCTCGAGGTGGGCGGGGTCGGGCCCGTCGGCCGCGCCGAGAGAGGTGCCGACGCCGTGGAGCGCGACCGGATAGTCGCGGCGAATCGCCTCGAGGCCGCTGAGCGCGGGCCCGCCGCCCATGTAGTTTTCGGCATGGGCCTCGAACCAGCCGACCTCGGGTCTCGTTTCGAGAACCTCGCGGTAATGAGGGGCCCGCAGGCCGATCCCGGTACGCGCGTCCGGGACGGCCCGCGGGGAGGCAAGATGGTGGGAGGAAGCCATCGGATTTGCCTCAGGGGGGGAGGATCAAATAGCGAGCGCTACAACACTTCGGTGCTGCCGCCCGCGATCTTGCCGCAGCTGCCCTCGGGCAGGTAGACCCACGCGTCCAGCTGATTGTCGGCCTTCGAGGTGCCGGCGCAGGACGAGGTCGCGGTCTGGCAGTCGTTATGCCCGGCCTTGACGACGCCGTAGCATTTCTCGAACTCGATCTCATCCTCGGCCGAGGCCGGGGTGCTGCCGAACGCGCCCAGGGCGCCCAGGGAGACAGCGACGGCGAAGGCCGTGGTGGCGGCAATGTTGCGACGAGTCATTTCTTGTTCTCCTTTGCGAATTGGCTGTTGAACACACGGAAAAACTATTGAAGGTACGTTTTCGTTATTGGTCAGCGTTCCCATTTGCACGGAGAAAGGTTAGGTCCAGGCTGTCTCCATTTGAAATATTTTTGGCCTATTGTTTGGATAGCTCGAGGCTATGGCCGTCCCTGTTCGGCCGAGGCCCTCTGTGTTAACTTGCGCGCAAAGGGGCGATCGCGTCCGACGGCCCCAAGAAAACGGGGGACTCCGAGGAGATGCGCATCACGGCGTCGCCGCGCGGTCATCCGCGATGGCCGGTGAAGGCTCGCTGCAGCCCCGGCGTCAAGGGCGGCGAGATGATCTTCGTCGGCGGCCAGGCCGATCTGGACGCGGCGGGCGTGGCCGGGCATCCGGGTGATCTTGAGGCTCAGACGGCAGTGCCCTCGCCAGCATCGCGGCCGTGCTGGCCGAGCTCGGCGCGGATCTCGAGGACCTCGTCAATCTCGTGGCCTTTTACGAGAGCAGTGGTGCGCGCGACGAATGGGATTTCCTGCGCCTCCTTCGACGGGTGCTGGGCCCCGGGCCCCGGCCCGTGGTGAGCGCGATCCCCGTGCCTTACCTGCCGGTCCAAGGCGTCATGGTCGAGATCGAGGCCGTCGCCTCGACGGCGTGAGCGGGCTTTAGGGAGGGGAAGACCGATGGCGGACGACAAAAGCGACTTTCAGGGCAAGCGCAACCTCGAGAGCCTCGCGCGCATCCCGCAGACGAAGCAGAAGGAGGCGACCCGGCGCGCGCTCGAGTTGGGCTTGGAAGCCGCGCCCTCGATCAAGGACCGCGACATCTCTCTCTTCAGCCGCGGCTACGCGCCGGCCTTCGCGGGCATCAACACCCTCTTGAAGATGCCCTACTGCGAGGATGTGCGCGAGGTCGGCAAGTACGAAGCGGCCTTCATCGGCGAGCCCTTCGATACCGGCACGACCTTTCGCCCCGGCGCACGCTGGGGGCCGCAGGCCGTTCGGCGCATCTCGGCGCTCTATGATGGCTACACGATCAACGGCGCGGTCGACCTGCATGAGGAACTCGATTTGTGCGACCTGGGCGACGTCTATGTGATTCCCGGCAACATCGAGAAGACCTTCGATCAGATTACCAAGGCGATCTCCTACATCGTCGAGCAGGGGGTCTTTCCGGTGATCTGCGGCGGCGATCATTCCCTCGGCTTTCCGAATGTCCGGGGCATCGCGCCCCATATCGACGGCAATGTCGGGATCATCCATGTCGACCGGCATCTCGACTGCTCGGAGATGCAGATGGACGAGCGCATGCACGGCACCCCCTGGTATTGGACCTGTCACGAAGCCAGCGCGACGACCCATAGGGACCACGCCCATATGCACGATGTCGGTCTTCCCAATTGTCTGCCGGAAAACCTCGTTCAGCTGGGAATCGGCGGCTGGGCGGGCATGCGCGACGCCGCGATCATCGCCCGCCGGCGGGGCAGCAACGTCCTGACGGTCGAGGATGTCGGGCGGCTCGGCCCGGAGAAGACCGCCGAGATCGCGCTCGAGCTCGCCTGGAAGGGCTGCAAGGCGGTCTATCTCTCCTTCGACATCGACTCGATCGATCCTGCCTTCGCGCCGGGCACGGGAACGCCCGAGCCCGGGGGCCTGCAACCCCGCGAGGCCCTCGAGATCGTGCGCTTGGTCGCGACCGAGGGGCTGTGCGGGCTCGAGGTGGTCGAGATCTCGCCGCCCTATGACGTCAACGACAACACCGCCCAGCTCGGTCTTCGCGTCATGCTGGACGCCTTGGCCGCGATGGTCACCGCCGGTAAGCTCGGCCACCGCGACGCGGTCGCGATCTAGGGCGGACGGCGTCGTGGGCACGCGAATCGCGGATCATTGGTTCGAGAACGAGCGGGTCGATGACGACATCACGCTTCTCTGGGAGCCCCATGTCGACCCCCTGATCCGCTGCAACATCTGGCATGTGCGCGGGCGGACGCGCGACCTCATGATCGACACCGGCCTCGGGCTCGCGAGCCTCAAGGAGGCCGCGCGCCACCTTCTGGAGAAGCCGGTGATCGCGCTCGCGACCCACACCCATTACGACCATATGGGCAGCATGCACGAGTTCGAGGTGCGCGCCGTGCACCGGATCGAGGCCGGCGAGCTCGCGGCGCCCAGCGATTGGGGCCGGCTTCGGGGTGCGGATTTTTCCGACGAGATGCGGCTCTATTTCGATCGCGTGGGCTATCCGATCCCGGAGGAGCTCGTCACCGCCTATCCCCATGAGGGCTTTGACCCGGCGCGCTACGCCACGCCGCCCGCCGCGCCGACCTGGCTCCTCGACGATGGCGACGTGGTCGATCTCGGCAACCGCGCCTTCGAGGTGTTCCATCTGCCCGGCCACTCGCCCGGCAGCATCGGGCTCTGGGAGGGGGCCACCGGCACGCTCTTTTCGGGCGATGCCGTCTATGACGGCCCGCTCCTGGACGAGCTCCCGGGCTCGGACGTCGAGGCCTATCTCGGCACCATGAGGCGGCTGCGCGAGCTCCCGGTCTCCGTCGTCCATGGCGGACACGAGCCGAGCTTCGGGCGCGCGCGGCTGATCGAGCTCGTCGAGGGTTATCTGAAACTACGAAGCTAGAGCGATATCCATTCACATGGAATCGCTCTGAGGTCATGTCGCCGACGCTTGTCGGCCCATGGCGCAGCGCTCCGCTCGGGCGGCGCTTGCGCTTACGCGTCGCCGTCGCCCCCCTGGAGCGGTTTCAAGGTGAGCGGAAACGGCCCTGGCGTTCGAGGCCGGAAGATCCGGCAGCCGAGGTGGGGTTTCGGTCTGACTTAATTTAAGCCGCGGGTGAACGGCGCGTGCTCAACCGCTTGCGGCTGCGGCGGGCTCGGCTGCGGGTTGGCCGAGCTTGTTTTCGAGGAGAATTCGGGCGGCGTTCCCGGCAAGCTTCGCGGCGTCCGCCTCGCCGTTCACGTAGGCGATGACGATGGCGCCCTGGAACAAAGAGACGAGCTGCC
>JAPUJA010000250.1 GCA_027296525.1 Pseudomonadota bacterium
GAGCCGGGCGAGGTGATAGGCGGTGCTGCAACCGGCGATGCCGCCGCCGATGATGACGGCACGGGCGCGCTCGGGGAAATCTTCGGCCATGGCGTCGACTCCTTAAGCTTCTTAATACCTGGGATGCTCGGCGAGCGCGACCGGCCATCGCCGCCGGAGGTGGGTAGAATCCTCATCCTCTTGACCCGACGCCTGAAAACCGCTCGGGAATGGCTTGGTACGGGTCTAGGGGCAGGCTCCCGAGAACCCCAGGGGCCACGGTTGCGGATGCGACAAAAAGGGCACCGACCCCCGCCCAATGGTCTAGACTTCGCGAAAGAGGTGCTCAAGCCCCAGCGCTAAGCCATCCGACGGGAGAAGCCCCAATGGCACGGGATCCGAAATACGACATCCTCTTCGCGCCGATTGAACTCGGCCCGAAGACCTTGAAAAACCGTTTCTGGCAGACGACCCACTGCACGGGCTACGGCGCCGAGCGGCCGGGCACCCAGGCGGGCTTCCGCGGCATGAAGGCCGAGGGCGGCTGGGGCGCGGTCTTTAACGAGGCGACATCGGTTCATCCCGAATCGGACGAGTACCCGTTTCATCTGGGGCGCATGTGGGACGACGGCGACGTCATCAATTACGGCCATATGTGCGATGAGCTGCACGAGCACGGCGCGCTCGCCGGCATTCAGCTCTGGTACAGCGGCTGCCACGCGCCCGGCATGGAGACCCGCGAGATCCCGCGCGACCCGAGTGGCCTGCCGTCGAACGTCTTCCCGGAGCGCACGGTCTACGGCGCCGAATGCGACGAGGACGACATCAGGGCGCTGATCAAGATGTATGTGCTCGCCGCCAAGCGCGCCCAGGACGCGGGCTTCGACATCCTCGAGTTCTCGGCCGGCGACAACACCGTGCCCGCGCAGTTCCTCGACCATCGCTACAACCACCGCTCCGACGGCTGGGGCGGCTCGCTCAAGAACCGCATGCGCTTCTGCGTCGAGACCCTGACGGCGCTCAAAGAGGCCTGCGGCGGATCGAGCGCGATCACCACCCGCTACGAGACCGACGACCTTCTGGGCGCGCTCAGCCTGCAGTATTACGAGGAGGGGCTCACGGTCGTCGAGCTGCTCCACGCCGAGGGGCTGCTCGACGCCTGGTCGGTGAAGATCGGCGACTACGAGGAATGGGGCGAGGACGCGGGCAGCTCGCGCTTCCGCAAATCGAACTGGATGAAGCCCTTCATCGAGGAGGTCAAGAACATCGTCGGCGACGTGCCGGTCGTGAACAACGGCCGCTTCACGAGCCCGGACGACATGATCGAAGCGATCAACGGCGGCCAGTGCGACATCATCGGTGCCGCGCGGCCCTCGATCGCCGACCCCTTCCTGCCCAAAAAGATCGAAGAGGGTCGCAACGACGACATCCGCGAGTGCATCGGCTGCAACATGTGCGTCTCCCGGATGCAGCAGCAGGCGCTGCTCGGCTGTACGCAGAACGCGACCTCGGGCGAGGAATACCGCCGCGGCTGGCACCCCGAGAGGTTCGAGAAGACGAAGGACCCCTGCTCGGTGCTCGTGGTCGGCGGCGGGCCCGCCGGCATGGAGTGCGCCCGGGTCTTAGGCATGCGCGGCTATGACGTGCATCTGCGCGAGGCGGAGAAGGAGCTCGGCGGCCTGTGGAAGCTCGTCGCCCGTTACCCGCGCTGCGCGGAGTGGGGCCGGGTGATCACCTATCGGGAGATCCAGCTCGCGAAACTCGACAATGTCGAGGTCCATCTCGGTGTCGGTCAGATGACGGCGGAGGGGGTGCTCAATTACGGCGCCGACAAGGCCGTGATCGCCACCGGCTCGCATTGGTCGACGAACGGATCGGGGCCTGAGGTCCACCGCCCGATCCCAGGCGCCGACGCCTCGCTTCCCCATGTCGCAACGCCCGAGCAGGTCATGGCCGGCAAGGCCACGGGGGAGCGGGTCGTCGTGCTCGACGGCGAAGGCCACTTCACCGGGCTCGCCATGGCCGAGCTGATGGCCGACCAGGGCAAAAAGGAAGTCACGCTCGTCACCAACCTGAACGAGATCGCCGAATACACCCTCTATACGATGGAGCTTCAGAACAACAAACGGTTGATGCACGAGAAGAACATCCGGCCGATGCGCAATCATTGGGGACACGCGATCGAGCCGGGCAAGATCCAGCTGTTCTACCTCTATCGCGACTCATCGGGTCTCTACGAGATCGAGCCCGGCAAGTGGAATCGGCGGGAATCGGACGAGCTCGTCGAAATCGAATGCGACACGGTGATCCTCTGCACCTCGCGGGTGCCCAACGGCGCGCTCTACAAGGAGCTCAAGGCCCGCAAGGCCGAGTGGGCCGGCCACGAGCTCAAGGCGGTCTATCGGATCGGCGATTGCCATGCGCCGCGCCAGTGCATGAACGCGATCTTCGACGGCCACCGGCTCGCCCGCGAGTTCGACGGTCCCCATCCGCAATATCCCCTGCCCTTCATTCGCGAGCGGCAGATCTGGGGGCATGAGACCTATCCCAAGCTCGGCGACGCCCGGCCGGTCGTCGAGGTCGATCTGTCATAAGCCGGACCGCGCCGCGCGCGCGCATCACATTGTCGTCACAACGCCAAGAAAGAGAGGGAGTTGAACCATGAGGAGATTCGAGGAAAAGACCGTGCTGGTCACAGGCTCGACTACCGGGATCGGCGAGGCCACCGTGCGAGAGTTCGCGGCCGAGGGCGCCCAGGTGATGATCACCGGACGCAACGCCGAGCGCGGCAAGAAGGTGCTCGCCGACATCAAGGCCCAAGGCGGCAACGCGGATTTCCTTCAAGCCGACATCAAGGACTCGAGCGCCTGCGACAAGCTCGTCGAGGAGACGGTCAAGCGCTTCGGCCGGCTCGATATACTGGTCAACAACGCCGGCGTTCTCTATACCGCGACCGTCCCGGACACGACCGATGAGCAGTGGTACGACACCATGTCGGTCAATGTCGCCGGACTCTTCTTCATGAGCCGCGCGGCGATCCGGCAAATGCGCAAGCAAGGCGGCGGCATCATCGTGAACGTCGCCTCCGAATCGGGACTCAATGGCGAGCCCGCGCTCGGCGCTTACTGCGCGAGCAAAGGCGCCGTCGTCCAGCTGACGAAATGCATGGCGCTCGATCACGTTCGGGAAAATATCCGCGTGAATGCGGTCTGCCCCGGCGAGACACACACCCAGATGATCGCCGATTGGCTGGCATCGCAGGGCGGCGATCTCGACAAACTCATCCGGGATCTCGCCAAGGGGCTGCCCATAAACCGCCTTGCGGAGCCACGGGAAGTCGCGCGCTGCGTGATGTTTCTCGCCTCCGACGACGCGAGCTACTGCGTCGGCACCAACATGTCCTGCGACGGCGGCAACGCGGCGACCGGAGGCCCTTACCCGCTCTAGACGGGGAGGCCGAGGGCCGGAAGTCAGAGGTTAGGGCAAAGAGGCCCTGTGATGGGCGCGAGCTGGCAAATCGGTGTCGACATCGGAGGCACTTTCACCGACATCGTCGCGTTTCAACCCGGTGCCGCGACCTTGCGTTCGGCCAAGGTCGCGAGCACCCCGGATGATCCGCTCGCCGGTTTGCACGCCGCGTTGGAGGCCGTTGGCATATCTTGGCCCGACGTGGCGGAACTGATGCACGGCACCACTCTGGTGACGAACGCGATCGTCGAGAACAAGCTCGCCACGGTCACACTCATCACCACGGAAGGGTTCGCCGATACCCTCGCGATCGGTCGCCAGAACCGTCGTCACCTCTACCGGCTCGACCTGGCCCCGAAGCTCGCGGCCCCGGTGCCCGCCGATCGACGTCTGGAGGTCCGCGAGCGTCTCGCGCCCGACGGCTCGATCCTCTTAGCGCTCGATGACGGTGATGTCGATCGGGTGATCGGCGCCGTCACCGCGCTCGGCGCGGAGGCGGTCGCCGTCTGCCTGCTCCATGCCTACATGAACCCCGCCCATGAGGAGGAACTCGGCCGGCGGCTCGAAGAGGCGACGCCCTATGTCTCGCTTTCCCACCGCGTCAACCCCGAGGCCCGGGAGTATGAGCGCAGCACTGCCACGGTGCTCAACGCCGGCACCATGCCGCTGGCGGCGAGCTATCTCGATCGCCTCGAGGCAGCCACGCCCGCTCAAACCTCGGTGCACCTCTTCCACTCGGCGGGCGGCATGGTGCCGCCGAGCGCGCTCAAGGAGCGCCCGCTCGCGCTCGCTCTTTCGGGACCGGCCGCCGGGGTGAGCGCCGCCCAGCGCCTCGCCCGCGAGCTCGCCATCGAGCGGGCAATCAGCTTCGATATGGGCGGCACGACCACCGATGTTTGCCTCATCCTGGACGGCCAGGCGGACATCCGGGCCCGTCACCAACTCGCCGAACGGCCCTTATGC
>JAPUJA010000251.1 GCA_027296525.1 Pseudomonadota bacterium
CAGGCGATGATCTCCATTCATTGCCACAACGACTTGGGGCTCGCCGTGGCGAACTCGCTCGCGGCGGTCAAACAGGGCGCGCGCCAGGTGGAGTGTACGATCAACGGGCTCGGTGAACGGGCCGGAAACGCGGCGATGGAGGAAATCGTCATGGCGATTCGCACACGCCATGATCTCCTGCCCTTCGAGACGGGCATCCATACCGATCACATCACCCGGGTTTCCCGACTCGTCTCCGCGACCACCGGATTCACGGTGCAGAACAACAAGGCGATCGTCGGCGCCAATGCGTTCGCGCATGAGGCAGGCATTCACCAGGACGGTGTTCTCAAAGATGCTCGAACCTACGAGATCATGACGCCGGAATCGGTCGGCCTGGGAAGCTCGACCCTGGTGATGGGCAAGCATTCCGGCCGTCACGCCTTTCGCGAAAAACTCAAGGAGCTGGGCTACGAGCTGGGCGATAACGCGTTGCAGAACGCCTTTGCGCGGTTCAAGGACCTTGCCGACAAGAAGAAGGACGTCTATGACGAGGACTTGATCGCGATCGTCGATGATCAGCTTGGCCGGACGAGCGAGCACATCCGATTCCGCAAACTGCGCGTCGTCTGTGGCTCGGAAGGCCCCCAAACGGCGGAGCTCGAGCTCGAGGTTGACGGCGAAGTGAAGACCGCTCAGTCCTCGGGCGATGGGCCGGTCGACGCCACCTTCAAGGCGATTCGCAAGGCGTTTCCTCATGAGTGCCGCTTGCAGCTCTATCAGGTTCATGCGGTGACCCACGGCACCGACGCCCAGGCCGAGGTCACCGTGCGGCTCGAGGAGAACGGGCGTACGGTCAACGGCCAGGGCGCGGATACGGACACCCTCGTGGCGTCCGCGCGGGCCTATGTGAACGCGCTCAACAAGCTTTTGGTGAAACGCGAAAAATCGGCGCCGGCCGCGCTTACGGCCTAGGCGGGTTGCGGCCCGGGCGGCCGCGGAATAAGGCAACAGGCGGCCGTCTCGACGGCCCGAATGAAGGTGTGAAGAAAGGATCAGATGTTCTCGAGATTACTTGGATTTATGTGCGCCGACATGGCGATCGATCTTGGCACCGCCAACACCTTGGTCTACGTCCACGGGCAGGGCATCGTGCTCAACGAGCCCTCGGTCGTGGCGATAGCGACGCTCAAGGGCAAGAAACAGGTCCTCGCGGTCGGCGAGGAGGCCAAATTGATGCTCGGGCGCACGCCGGGCAACATCGAGGCGATTCGACCGCTCCGGGACGGGGTGATCGCCGACTTCGAGATCGCCGAGGAAATGATCAAGCACTTCATCCGCCAGGTTCACAACCGGCGAAGCTTCGCGAGCCCGCAGATCATCGTGGCCGTGCCCTCGGGCTCGACGGCGGTCGAGCGGCGGGCGATCCAGGAGTCGGCCGAGAGCGCCGGTGCACGGCGTGTTTTCCTCATCGAAGAGCCGATGGCCGCGGCGATCGGGGCCGGCTTGCCCGTGACCGAGCCCACGGGATCGATGGTCGTCGACATCGGGGGCGGAACGACCGAGGTGGCCGTGCTTTCGCTCGGAGGGATCGTCTATTCGCGCTCGGTGCGCGTGGGTGGCGACAAGATGGATGAAGCGATCATCGCCTACATTCGGCGCAATCATAACTTGCTCATCGGCGAGTCGAGTTCGGAACGGATCAAGACGAGGATCGGCTCGGCCTGCCCGCCGGCGGACGGCAACGGCAGCGTGCTCGAGATCAAGGGGCGCGATCTGATAAATGGCGTGCCGCGCGAAATCGTAATCACGCAGCGTCAGATTGCCGAGAGTCTCGCCGAGCCCGTGGGCGCGATCGTCGAAGCGGTCAAGGTCGCGCTCGAACACACGGCGCCCGAGCTCGCTGCGGACATCGTCGACAAGGGAATCGTGCTGACCGGCGGGGGGGCGCTGCTCGGCAATCTCGACTACGTGCTCAGGCACGCGACCGGTCTTCCCGTCTCGGTCGCCGAGGGTCCCCTCACCTGTGTGGCGCTCGGCACGGGGCGCTGTCTTGAGGAAATGAAGACCCTCAAGAACGTTCTGCAAGAAGCCTACTGACGGCGGGAAGGCGGCGGCTTTCAGCGCCCTCCGGGTCCATAAGATACGGAGCGATTAGTTGAGGCCTTCGGGACACAGGGTTCTGCGGCTTGCGACGCCGGTAAAGGTCCTGGCCCAGCGTTTTGCGCTCTTGCTCCTGGTGGGGGTCGCGCTCGCCATGATCATTGTCGACAGCGCTGAGCCGGTGGTGACCGAACGTTTCCGCACGACAATCATCGATGTCGTCACACCGGTTCTCGAATTTTTTGCCCGCCCCGCCTCGAGCATCGCCGAGACCGCCGAGCAAATCGACAGTTTCTTCGTGGTCTATGAAGAGAACGCGAAGCTTCGCGAAGAGAACGCCCACCTGAAACAATGGGTGACCGCCGCGCGTCAACTCGAGCAGGAAAACGAGGTGCTGCGCGACATGCTCAACGTGGTCTCGGATCCCCGCGCGTCCTTCGTCAGCGCCCGGGTGATCGCGGACTCAGGAGGTGCGTTCGTGCGCACCATCCTGATCAATGCGGGTGTGCGCGATGGCGTTGCCCCCGGCCAGGCCGTGATCAACGGCGACGGTCTGCTCGGACGTGTGGTCGAGGCGGGCCGGCGGAGCGCGCGGGTGCTCCTGCTGACGGACCTCAACTCGTTGATCCCGGTGGTCATCGAGTCGACGCGGGAGAGGGCGATTCTCGCGGGCGACAACAGCGGACGCCCGCGCCTCAATTTCCTCTCCGAGAACGCTTTCGTCGCGCCGGGAGAGCGCGTCGTGACCTCGGGCCACGGCGGCATGTTCCCGCCCGGGTTGCCGATCGGCATCGTCTCGCACGTCTCGGAGGCCGAAGTCCAGATTCAGCCCTTCGCCGACTGGCAGCGGCTCGAGTTCGTCACCGTGCTCAACTATTTCGTGCCCGGGGTCCTTCCCGCGACGCGCCGGGCCGAGCGAATCGAGGGCTTGCGGTGAGCCTGGCCTGGTGGAGCCGGCTCGGGGTGAGTCTGCGCGGGCTCGTTCCCTTTACGCTCGGCCTCGTCTTCGTCTTCATCACGGTCGCGCCCTGGCGCTTGCCGGGGCTCGATCCCGTGATGCCCATGTTCGCTCTGACGGCGGTCTTCTATTGGAGCGTCTACCGGCCCGACTGGCTTCCCTACACGGCGACTTTTACGCTCGGTCTGATTCAAGACCTGCTGAGCGGAACACCCATCGGCATGACGGCCTTGATCTTCCTCGTGGTCCAGGCGGTCGTGGTTTCGCAGCGGCGCTTCTTCCTCAAGCGATCCTTTCTGGTGATGTGGTGGGGTTTCGTGATGGTGGCACCGGCCGCGGCTTTCACCGGCTGGTTCGTCAGTTCGCTCGTCTATGGTGGTGTCGTCCCGGTCGAGCCGGTCATCGTCCAGCTCCTGCTGACGGTGCTTTTCTACCCGCCGCTTACCTGGATTTTGGGCCGGTTCCACAACCTCATCACGGACCATGCTTAGGTCGCACGACGCCCAAATGAGGCGAACGAAGCTCTTCACCCGAAGGGCGCTCGTTCTCGGAGGGATCAAGTTGGGGCTCGCTTCCGCGCTGGCGGGTCGTCTCTATCAGCTTCAGGTGATTGATTCGGACCGCTACCGCATGCAGGCCGAGGAAAACCGGATCAACTACCAGCTTCTGGCGCCGCCGCGCGGACGCATCCTCGATCGCTTCGGTGAGGCCCTCGCCGTCAATCGCCAGACCTACCGGCTGATCCTGACGCCGGAGCAGACGCTGGGCATCGAAGAGGCGCTCGCCGCGCTCGGCCGCATTATCACGATCGACGCGGGCGAGGTCGAGCATGTGCTCAAGGAAGCGCGCCGCAGCCGGAGCTTCGTGCCGATCACGGTCAAGGAGAACCTCACCTGGTCGGAGGTCGCGCGTATCGAGGTCAACGTGCCGAGCCTTCCCGGCGTGATGATCGACGTGGGACAAAGCCGGCACTACCCGTTCGGTCCGGAGGCCGCGCACCTCGTGGGCTATGTCGGCGCCGTCTCGGAGTCCGAACTCACGGACGATCCCTTGCTCACGCTTCCCGATTTCAACATCGGCAAGAACGGGGTCGAGAAGTCCTATGACCTCGTGCTTCGCGGGAGCGCGGGCGCCCGCCAGGTTGAGGTCAACGCCTATGGCCGGATCATACGCGAGCTCTCCCGCCGCGACGGGGAGGCCGGCGACGAATTCATGCTCACCATCGACATGGGCCTGCAGCAATATGCGAGCGTCCGGCTCGGTGAAGAGAGCGCGGCGGCCGCGGTGCTCGATGTGCACACCGGCGAGGTGCTGGTTCTCGCCTCGACCCCGAGTTTCGATCCCAACCTGTTCGCCACCGGGATCAGCCATTCGGATTGGCAGGCGCTCGTCGACAACCCGCGTGCGCCACTGAGCAATAAGGTGATCTCAGGGCAGTACCCGCCGGGCTCGACCTTCAAGATGATCGTCGCGTTGGCGGCGCTCGAAGGCAACCACATCACGCGGCATCACCGCGTGTTCTGCCCCGGTCATGTGCAGCTCGGCAACCGGCGCTTTCACTGCTGGCGGCGTGGGGGGCACGGTTCGGTCGGACTCGTCGACGGGATTTACCGTTCCTGCGACGTCTTCTTCTACGACGTGGCGCGGCACGTGGGCGTCGACGGCATCGCCAAGATGGCGCGCCGCTTCGGCTTCGGAGAGCCGCTCGGGCTCGGCCTGCCGGGTGAGCGCGGCGGCCTCGTGCCGACAAAGGACTGGAAGATGGCGACCTACGGCGTCCCCTGGCAGAAAGGCGAGACCCTGGTGGTGGGCATCGGCCAGGGTTATATGCTCGCCACGCCGCTGCAGCTCGCGGTCATGGCGGCCCGGATCGCCAATGGCGGCCTCGCGGTCAGCCCGCGCCTGGTTCGCCAGGTCGTTCGCAACGGGCGCTCGGAACCGGTCGAGACCCTGCCGCCCGCCTCGATGAACATCTCGCCCACGGCGCTCGAGCTCGTCGCCGAAGGCATGACCCGGGTCACGAACGATCCGGGCGGCACGGCGTTTCGCGCGCGCATTCCCGACGAGGCCTACGCCATGGCGGGCAAGACGGGGAGCTCGCAAGTGCGACGGATCTCGAAGCAGGAGAGGGCGGCGGGGGTCAAGAAGAACGAGGAGCTTCCCTGGAAACAGCGCGACCATGCGCTGTTCGTCGCCTTCGCGCCCGTCGGGGCGCCGCGCTATGCAGTGGGCGTGGTGGTCGAGCTTGGCGGCTCCGGCTCGCGCGTGGCGGCGCCGATCGCGCGCGACCTTCTATGGGAGACTCAGAAGCGGGATCCCTCGGGCCGCACGCCCACGGGGCCCTTCTCGGTCGCGGCCCTGGCGCCGGGAGACGGTGAATGAGCCTCGCTGGATCGCGTTTCAACGAAGGCAAAATGCGCCTGGTGGACAAGCTCGCCCAGGTGAACTGGCTGTTCGTCGCCGGGGTTCTTCTGACGGCGGGCATCGGCTTCGGCATGCTCTTTTCGGCCGCGGGCGG
>JAPUJA010000252.1 GCA_027296525.1 Pseudomonadota bacterium
GCTTTCGCGACCATGACCGGATCGAGCACCACGGGAATTCCCTCGGCGGGACCATCCAGGATGTCGCCGACGGCCTCGATCGTGCCGATAGTGTGCACCATTCCGATCTTGATCGTGTCGGCGCCGATGTCGGAGAGCACGACCTCCATCTGCTGGCTGATGAAGGCCGGGTCGACATCTCGAATTGCGAAGATTCCCTGGGTGTTCTGTGCGGTCAGCGCGGTGATCGCCGTCGCGGCATAGCCGCCGAGCATGGTCACCGTCTTGATATCAGCCTGAATCCCGGCGCCGCCGCCCGAGTCCGAACCCGCGACGATGAGCACACGTCCTTTCACGAAACGCGTCCCGATCCCCGCCTATGCGGCGACCCGTTCGATCGCGTGCACGATCTCGTCGGCCACCTCCGAAAGCAGATGCTCGTCTTCGCCCTCGGCCATGACGCGAATTATGGGCTCGGTCCCCGATTCACGGATGACGAGCCGCCCGGCCTCGCCCAGCCGGGCCTCGCCGGCGGCGATCGCATCGAGGACCTTCTTATGCTCGAGCGGCTTCGAGCGCGCGGCCGAACCCACGACCGGCACCTTGCGGTGGATTTGCGGCAGGGGCTCGAACACGCGGGCCACCTCGCTCGCGCGGCCCTCGCGCGTGCCCAACACGGCGAGCGCCTGGAGCGCGGCGATCAGCCCGTCTCCGGTCGTGCTGTAGTCCGTCAGGATGATGTGTCCCGAGGGCTCGCCGCCCAGATTGAATCCGTGCTCGCGCATATAGTCCATGACATGCCGGTCGCCCACCTGGGTGCGCGCGAGCGAGAGGCCCAACGCCTTCAGATGCCGCTCGAAGGCGAGATTCGACATGACGGTCGCCACCACGCCGCCGCCGCGCAGTCGGTCGGTCCGCGCCCAGTACTCGGCGACGAGCGCCATGACCTGATCCCCGTCGAGCAGACGGCCCGTTTCATCGCACATCACCAGGCGATCGGCGTCACCGTCCAGAGCGATCCCGAGATCGGCGCCGTGCACCACGACCTGAGAGCACATGAACTCCGGCGAGGTGGAGCCGCATCCCTCATTGATGTTGAAGCCGTCGGGCTTCACGCCGAGCGGGATGACTTCGGCGCCGAGCTCCCAGAGAACCGTCGGCGCAACCCTGTAGGCGGCACCGTTCGCGCAGTCGACGACGATCTTGCGCCCTTCCAGGCGGCGGTTCTTGGGGAAGGTGTTCTTGACGAACTCGATGTAACGGCCGGCGGCGTCGTCGAGACGCATCGCGCGCCCGAGACCCACCGGCTCGACAAGCCCCTCATCGAATCCACCGCCGATGCGCGCCTCGATCTGCCGCTCGACCGCGTCCGAGAGCTTATAGCCGTCCGGGGCGAAGAGCTTGATGCCGTTGTCCGCGTATGGGTTGTGAGAGGCCGATATCATGACCCCCATATCCGCGCGCAGCGAACGGGTGAGCATGGCGACCGCCGGCGTGGGCAGCGGCCCAGCCAAAATGACGTCCATGCCCACCGAGACGAAGCCCGCCGTCAGAGCAGGCTCGAGCATATAGCCCGACAGCCGGGTGTCCTTGCCGATCACGACCCGGTGACGGTGGTCGCCGCGGGTGAACTGCAGCCCGGCGGCCATGCCGACCTTGAGCGCAGTTTCCGCCGTCATGGGTTCGATATTGGCGGTGCCGCGAATGCCGTCGGTGCCAAAGAGCCTGCGACTCAAGATCTTCTCCACCTTAAGAACCCGCCACCTCTAGGACCGGCCATCACCCTATTATTAGCACAACCCACGAGCAAGTGGTTAAGACCTCTCACCGGCCGAGCGCACGCCAGACGCGAAGCGCCTGGCGCGTCGCCGCCACGTCGTGGACACGCAGAATCTGGACCCCCTGCCCGACCGCGAACAGGGCCGCGGCCAGCGAACCGCCCAGGCGCTCCTTCGGCGGTTCCTTGGACGACAGCCTGGCGACGAAACTTTTGCGCGAAACGCCCAGGACGATCGGACATCCGAGCCCGTGATAGAGCGCCAAATGATGCAGAATCTCGATGTTGTGATCGAGGGTCTTGCCGAAACCGATCCCCGGATCGATCGCGATGCGGTGGCGCTCGATTCCGACCGACAGACAGGCTTGAATGCGCTGTTCCAAGAAATCGAAGATATCGAGGGGCGCGCAGTCATAGCGCGGATCGACCTGCATGGTCTTGGGCTCGCCTTGCATGTGCATGAGCACGACGCCCGCCCCGCTCCGGGCCATGACCGTTAGGCTGTCTTCATCGTGGGTCAGCGCGCTGACATCGTTGACGGTGACCGCGCCCGCCTCTAGCCCCTCGACCATGACAGCGGCCGAGCGCGTGTCGATCGAGACCTTGACGCCATCGCGGACCAGCGCCCGAATCACGGGTAGGATCCGCTCGCACTGGCGATCCGCCGGGACGGGATCGCTTCCCGGGCGGGTCGACTCGCCGCCCACGTCGATCATGTCGGCACCCGCCGCCACCATCGCGCGCGCCTTTTGGACCGCCGCCAAAGGTTCGAGCGCATCTCCGCCGTCGGAGAAGCTGTCCGGCGTCACATTGATGACGCCCATGATGCGCACCCGGTCGGGCGAGAGCTCACAAAAATCGGGCCGCCTTCGCGTTACCCGATCGAGAAGCAGCGCGGCCTGGCTCGAGCCGGGCGCCTCCTCGTCGTTCGACCATGCGACAACTTCACTCGCGGGAAGCACGGTGTACAGGAGCGTTTCGCCGAAGCGATGCGTGACCTCGCAGGACGTGAACTGGAACGGCCCGCCCGCTAACGGCAACTCGCCTTCGGGCGGCGGCCCGACGGTGCCATCGGCGGTCGAGGTGAGCCCGAGCGGGCGAAGATAGACCCTCCCGTTCTCCGGGAAACCGCGCGATCCCGTGAGGCCTTGATCGCTCCCTGTCACCGGTTTGGCGCCGGTTTAGGATTCCGCTTGGGGCTTCGGCTCCATCCCGGGGGCGGTCTTCTTCCCGGTCGTGGGCACGGTCGATGGGCGCTCGGCTCTCTTCGCCTCGGCGTCGCTCGTCCGCACGATCGACTCACCACGCAGCAACGCTCCGATCTCCTCTCCCGACAAGGTCTCGTATTCGAGGAGCGCGCCGGCAAGCACATGGAGCTTGTCCAGATTCGTTTTCAGAATCTCCTGAGCCTGATCGTAGCAGCCGTCGACGATCAGGCGGATCTCCGAATCAATCTTCTGCGCGGTCATTTCGGAGACATTCTTCGTCTGGGTCACCGAATGGCCCAAGAAAATCTCCTGCTCGTTCTCGGCATAGGTGAGCGGGCCGAGTTCGTCGCTCATCCCGAGCTGAGTCACCATGCTGCGGGCGATCTCAGTCGCAATGCGAAGGTCTTGAGCCGCGCCGCTCGTCACCTTGTCACGCCCGAAGACAAGCTCCTCGGCGATCCGGCCACCCATGGCGACGGTGATGTCGCCGATCAATTTCTCGCGCGCCACCGAGAGCCGATCGTTTTCGGGCAAGCGCATCACCATGCCAAGCGCCTTGCCGCGCGGGATGATCGTCGCCTTGTGGACGGGATCGGAAGCCGGCGTGTTGAGCGCGACGAGGGCGTGGCCCCCCTCGTGGTAAGCCGTCAGGCGCCTCTCCTCGTTGGTCATCACCAGCGAGCGCCGTTCGGCGCCCATGAGCACCTTGTCCTTCGCCGCCTCGAATTCGTCCATGGTGACCATGCGCCGGCCTTTGCGCGCCGCGAGCAAGGCCGCTTCGTTCACCAGATTGGCGAGGTCCGCACCGGAGAAGCCCGGCGTTCCGCGCGCGATGATCCGGGGCTCAACGTCGGGCGCGAGCGGGACTTTGCGCATGTGAATCTTGAGGATCTTCTCGCGCCCGAGAATGTCCGGGTTGGGCACGACGACCTGACGGTCGAAACGCCCGGGGCGCAACAGCGCCGGGTCGAGCACGTCGGGCCGGTTCGTGGCCGCGATCAGGATCACCCCCTCGTTGGACTCGAAACCGTCCATTTCCACGAGCAGCTGATTGAGCGTTTGCTCGCGCTCGTCATTGCCGCCGCCCAGCCCGGCGCCCCGATGCCGGCCAACCGCATCGATTTCGTCGATGAAGATGATGCAGGGCGCGTTCTTCTTGCCCTGCTCGAACATGTCGCGCACCCGGCTCGCGCCGACGCCGACGAACATCTCGACGAAGTCCGAACCGGAAATCGTGAAGAACGGGACGCTCGCCTCGCCGGCGATCGCGCGGGCGAGCAACGTCTTGCCGGTGCCCGGCGGACCGACGAGCAAGACGCCCTTCGGTATCTTGCCGCCGAGACGCTGGAACTTCTGCGGTTCGCGAAGGAATTCGACGACTTCCTCGAGCTCCTGCTTCGCCTCGTCGATGCCGGCGACGTCTTCGAAAGTGACACGGCCCTGGCGATCGGCCACGAGACGCGCGCGCGACTTGCCGAAGCCCATCGCCTTGCCACCACCCATTTGCATCTGGCGCATGAAGAAGACCCAGACGCCGATCAGGAGCAGCATCGGGAACCAGGAGAGCAGCAAACCCCAGAGCGACGGAGAGCCGTCGTCGCTCGGGCGTGCATTGATCAGAACCTTGGCCTTCTCGAGCCGCTTGATGAGGCCGGCCTCGTTCGGCGCGTAGGTGTTGAAGGTGCTCCCATCGGCGAAACGGCCCGAGATCTCGTTACCTCGGATGGTGACTTCTTGGATCTCGCCGTTGTCGACCTTCTCGACGAAGGAGGAGAAGGCGAGTTCGGTTTCTTTAACCTGGTCGCCCGGCCCTTGGAAGAGGTTGAACAGGGCGATAAGAAGCAGACCGATGATGATCCATAAGGCGAGATTCTTGCGCACGGATACCTACCTTGACATCTCCCGATGGGAACTAACGGCCCTCGACGGCCGTGTCACGCACGCCGGCGGTGCCTTTATTGCCCCGCCGGGTGCACTAAAATACATCCTACATGAAATCCCTGAATTCGCAAAATTTAGCCGAACCAATTCGTTAACCACTGTTCTGAAAGAAAGCCCTAAAGGTAAACGATCCCTCCGGCGAGCGGCTGGCGGGGCCGAAAACGAGCCATCATGAGACCCGATCGCCCCTTCATGGCGCCGGCCCGCTTGAAGTCTAATTGGGGAACGGCGAGCAGACCTTCAAGGTCCCAGAGAGCCGGAAGTGCGCATCGCGCGGCCGGTGGAAGGCCGGTTTCCCCGTGCCGTGGATCGCCCTCGACGAGCGCGCGCCAGCCGCCCGGTCCGAGCCGCCGCAGCACCAGCCCCCGTCCCGGCGCATCCGGGCCGAGGCGCACTTCAAACCGCCCGTCCCAAAAGTAGCGGTCCCCGGGGCAGACCTCGATCGCCTCCGAGGCGCCCGCGGCCTCCCGCGTGAGCAGCAGCCGGTCCCGATCCGGTGCCATGCGGCAACCCCCAAGAGTTCGCGCCTTGTCCAGACCGGGCCCCGAAAGAACCCGATGAAGGCGCTCGAGCCGTTCGAGCCGGGGTGGATAGGCCAGGCCGCCGATGCACATCAACAGACGCGACAAGGCGCGCAGGCTAAGCTCGTCGGGCAGGCTCCGAAACAGGCGCGGATCGATCCGGGCGTAACCCGCCGGATGAAGATCCACGGCATAGGCCAAATTCCGCGCGACCTCGGCCTCCAGGGCATTCCGCGCGCGCGCCATACGGGCTGCGGTGGTCGCGAGCCGCCCGGGGGTCAGCCCCTCGGCGGCGAGCTCCGGCAATTGCGCGCGCATCCGGGTGCGCGCGAACCCCGGATCCGCGTTGGATGGATCTTCGATCCATTCCTGGCCCCGCCGTCTCAAGCTCGCCCGCAGACGCTCCTTCTCGACATCGAGCAGGGGCCTGAGCAGGCGCACGCCGCCCAGCTCCGTGACGGGCGCCATGGCGGCAAGGCCGTCGACCCCGCTGCCGCGGGCGAGGCGAAGCAGGAAGGTTTCCGCCTGGTCCTCCAGATGATGCCCAAGCGCGAGATGCAGCACGCCCGCCCGGCGGCACCAATCGGTCAGCAGCCGATAGCGCGCGGCCCGCGCGGCGGCCGGAATGCCCGTGCGGGGCTTGGCGCCCTGCCAGCGCAGGACATGATGCTCGAGGCCCCGTCGTTTCAGCCACCGGGCCACCTCGCAGGCCTCGCGCGCGGACCCCACTCTCAGGCCGTGATCGACGGT
>JAPUJA010000253.1 GCA_027296525.1 Pseudomonadota bacterium
GATGTGGCACGAATTCGCTTCGAGCGGCACGCACTTGTCTCTCGTGCTGGGGTTCGCGGCGATTGTGGGGTCATTTCTGAACAGCTACACGGCGGATAAGTATGACGGGTTGATGGCGCAAAGATTTCAAGGTACCTCATACTTTCGGCTGGGCCGGGACGTGCGGGTGTTCGTCATCTTTCTCGGCGCCGTCTCGAATCAGCCCCTGTTCACTCTGGGTGTCGTCGCTTTGGTGATGAATATGGAAGTGGTTCGAAGGGTCGTGATTTGCAGGCGGGCTGCAACGTCGTAGCGAATGAATGTTTTAGGTAGGACTCCAAGGGATGTCGAGATCGACCACGACGATGTCGGCAGGCTTTCGCACAGACTCTCACAACATAAACGAAGCAGGGGCAGATCCTGCTGGAGACTTCGATCAGGTTTGAGCGGCCCAATGCATCCAGCTACGTTGGGATACCCAGGCATTCCGCGCGCAGCCACGTCACCGGCGCTCTCTTTGAAACGGCCCCCGCTTGAAACCGCCCCCGTGACAGAACCGTCCGCGCGCCGGTTCCCTCGCGTCCTCAGGAATCGAAGCTCCGGGTCATGACCTGGGCGAGACGCCGGGTGAAGAGCGCCGGGTCGGCGAGCGCCTCGCCCTCCAGGATGCGCGCCTGGTCGTAGAGCAGATGCGCCGCGTCATCGAGCAGATCGGAGGCGCCCTCGTTTCCGATCGCACGGCTCAACGCGCCGATCAGCTCGTGGCGCGGGTTGATCTCGAGGATGCGCTTGGCCCGCGCCTCGATCCGTTTGTGCTGATGGAGCAGGCGCTCCAGATTCATGTCGAGATCATCCTCGTCGGCCACGAGACAGACGGGGCTGTCGGTGAGACGCTTGGAGGCGCGAACATCCTTGACGGCATCGCCGAGCGCGAGCTTGAAGAGCGCGATCAGGCTCGCGACGTCGGGGGCGTCTTGGGCCGCCTTCTCGCTCTCCTCCCCGGCCGTCTCGGCGATCGCGTCCAGATCGGCGGCGCCGCGGGTGACCGACTTGAACGGCTTGCCGTCATGGCTTGCGACCGCGGGGATCCAGAATTCATCGACGGGATCGCTCAACAGCAGCACCTCGATGCCGCGGCTCACGAAACCCTCGAGCTGCGGACTCTGGCGAAGCGCCGCCGCATCCTCGCCCGAGATATAGTAGAGCGCCTCCTGCCCTTCCTTCATGCGCGCGGCATACTCGGCGAGCGAGCTCCAGCCGTCTTCGCTCGCGGTGGTGCGGAAGCGGGCAAGGCCGAGCAGCCTGTCGCGCTGCTCGGGATCTTCGTAGATCCCCTCTTTCAAGACGGCGCCGAAATTCGTCCAAAACGCCGCATAGCCCTCCGGCTCCTTCTCGGCCTTCTTCGCCAAGTCGACCAAGAGCCGCTTGACGAGCCCGGTGCGGATCTTCCGCAGCACCGGGTTCCGTTGCAGCATCTCACGGTTGATGTTGAGCGGAAGGTCGTCGGAATCGATGACGCCGCGCAGAAATCTGAGATAAGGAGGAAGCAGGCCCTCGCAATCCTCGGTGATAAAGACCCGTTGGACATAGAGCCTGACATGGGTCTTCCGGTCGGGCTCGAAGAGGTCGAAGGGACGCGTCCCGGGGATGAAGAGCAGCCCGGTATACTGAATCTTGCCTTCGGCGCGCATGTGCAGCGTGAGCCACGGCTCATCGAAGCCGTGCGCGACGTGGCGGTAGAACTCCTTGTACTGGTCCTTGGTGATCTCGCTCTTCGGCCGCGTCCAGAGCGCCGAGGCGACGTTCACCGTCTCGGTCTTGCGATCGTCCTCGAGGCGGATCGGCAGGCCGATATGATCGGAGTAGCGCGTGATGATGCCCCGAAGGCGCTCGGGGCTTAGGAATTCGTCTTCGCCCTTCCGCAGGTGAAGCACGACGCGGGTGCCGCGCGCCACATCCGCCTCTTCGCTCACGGTGAACTCGCCCTTGCCGGCGGATTCCCAGCGCCAGCCTTGGTCCTCGCCCGCCTTGCGCGTGACCACCTCGACCCGCTCGGCCACCATGAAGGCGGCATAGAAGCCGAGGCCGAACTGGCCGATCACCGCCAGATCCTTGGCCTCGTCCCCGCTCAACGCCTCGAGAAAGTGCTGAGTCCCGGAGCGCGCGATGGTGCCCAAATTGGTCACCAGGTCGTCCCGGCTCATGCCGATCCCGTTGTCGGCCACGGTGATGGTGCGCGCCTTCGGATCCGGGTGGATCGTCACCTTGAGCTCCCCATCCCCGTCCAGGAGCTCGGGCTCGGTGAGCGCGCGGTAGCGGAGCTGATCGCAGGCATCGGAGGCGTTCGAGATGAGCTCGCGCAGGAAGATCTCCTTCTCGCTGTAGAGCGAGTTGATGACGATATCGAGAAGTTTGGCGACTTCCGCCTGAAACGCGCGGGTTTCGCCGGCTGTCTTTTGCTCGGTCATCGGATGGCTAGCCTCTTTTTAATATCACCCCTCAGGCGTCGATATTTGCAATCGGGCGGCCTTCTTCAAGGGGACTGCCGGATCGCCCCGGCCGTCCGGGGGTTAAAATGACCCGGCTCGCCCCAATATGAAAGTCATGAGGGCGGCGCATTGGGAGCATTTTCCCCACGATGCGGATGTCGGGGTGCGCGGCATCGGCCCGACCAAGGAGGCCGCCTTCGAGCAGGCGGCGCTTGCGCTGACCGCCGCCATGACGGAGCTTTCCGCCGTCGCGCCGGCGACGGCCATCGAGGTCCGCTGCAGCGCGCCGGACGATGAGCTGCTCCTGGTCGATTGGCTCAACGCGATCATCTACGAGATGGCCACGCGCAACATGCTGTTCAGCCGCTACCAGGTGACGATCGCGGACGGTGAGCTTCGCGCGACGATCTGGGGCGAAGCGGTGGATGTCGAGCGCCACGCCCCGGCCGTCGAGGCCAAGGGCGCGACCCTGACGGGCCTCGAGGTCGATCGGCGCTCCCAAGGCGGTTGGTGCGCCCAATGTGTGGTCGACGTCTGAGCCAGCGGTTGAGGAAGTTCCGAAGCCATGGATCTTGACCGCTTCACCCGGCAGAGCGAGACCGAATGGCGGGTCGCGCCGTTCGGCAAGATGCGCGTGCCCGCGGTGATCTATGCCACGGAAGATCTGATCCGCGACATGGACGACAAGGTCTTCGAGCAGATCACCAACGTCGCAATGCTTCGGGGCATCCAGAAGGCCGCCTTCGCCATGCCCGACGCCCATTGGGGCTACGGCTTCCCGATCGGGGGCGTGGCCGCGTTCGATCCCGACGAGGGCGGCGTCATCTCGGCGGGCGGGGTCGGCTTCGACATCTCCTGCGGGATGCGCTCGCTGCACACCGGTCTCACACCTGACGCCATCGAGCGCCACAAGAGCGAGCTCGCGGACGCGCTCTACCGGAGCGTCCCGGCCGGCTTGGGAAGCACCGGAAAGATCCATCTCGACCCGCTTGAGATGGACGCCATGCTCGAAGGCGGCGCGCGTTGGGCCATCGAGCGGGGCTATGGGCGCGCGGAGGACCTCGAGCGCATCGAGGAAGGCGGGCGCATGGCCGGGGCCGAGCCCGGGAACGTCTCGGACAAGGCGAAGAAGCGCCAGCGCAAGGAGATGGGCACGCTCGGCTCCGGCAATCACTATCTCGAGGTTCAGCGAGTGACCCGGATCCTGGACCAAACGAGCGCCGCCGGCTTCGGCCTCCATGAAGGCGACACGCTGATCACGATCCATTGCGGCTCGCGGGGTCTGGGCCATCAGATCGGCACCGAGTTCTTGAAGAAGATGGCGATCGCCGCGGCCGAAAGCGGGATCGAGCTGCCCGACCGCGAGCTCGCCTGCGCCCCGATCAACTCACCGATCGGCGTGCTCTACCTCGGGGCCATGCGGGCCGCCATCAACTGCGCGCTCGCCAACCGCCAGATCATCACCCATCTCGTGCGCGCCGCGTTCGCGCGCATCTTTCCCGACGCCCGGCTCGATCTCCTCTACGACGTCTCCCACAACACCTGCAAGCTCGAGGAGCATTGGCTCGACGGCGCTCGGAAGAAGCTCTTCGTCCACCGCAAGGGCGCGACCCGCGCCTTCGGGCCGGGCCATCCGGAGCTGCCCGAGAGTCTCCGCCCGATCGGCCAGCCGGTGCTGATCGGCGGCTCGATGGGCACGGCCTCCTATGTCCTGGTGGGCACAAGCGAGGGCATGGGGCTCGCCTTCGGCTCGGCCTGCCACGGCGCCGGGCGCCGCATGAGCCGGCACAAGGCCTACAAGACCTGGATGGGGCGCCAGGTGATCGACGAGCTCGCCCAACGGGGAATTCTCATCCGAAGCCCCTCGAGCCGGGGCGTCGCGGAGGAGGCGCCCGGGGCCTACAAGGAGGTGAGCGGCGTGGTCGACGCCACCGATGAGGCCGGGCTCGCGCGCAAGGTCGCCCGGCTCGAGCCGGTCATCTGCATCAAGGGATAGCGCGATCGCCGGTCACGGGCGTTCGTCCTTTCGAATGACCGACACTTCCCGAAGGAGCCCGATCCGCCTAAGCCCACCCCCAAGCTTGCAATCGGGCGCGCGAATGGCGATTCTTCGGCCATGAGCCGGATCACCCCCGATCGGGCCCGGGTGATCGCGCTTCTGGGGCCTACGAACACAGGAAAAACCCATCTCGCGGTCGAGCGGATGCTCGGCCATCGCTCCGGCATGATCGGCTTTCCGCTCCGCCTCCTTGCGCGCGAGATCTACGACCGGGTGGTCGCGCGCCGCGGCGCCGGTGCGGCCGCGCTCGTGACCGGCGAGGAAAAACGCATCCCGGCGAACCCGAAATACTACCTCTGCACGGTGGAATCGATGCCCCTCGACAAGCGGGCCGATTTCCTCGCCATCGACGAAATCCAGCTCGCCGGCGAGCGCGAGCGCGGTCACATCTTCACCGACCGCCTGCTGCACGCGCGCGGCCGCCAGGAAACGATGCTGCTCGGCTCGACAACCATGCGTCCCTTGATCCGTCGTCTCGTGCCCGAAGCCGAGTTCATCTCACGCCCGCGTTTCTCCAAGCTCACCTACGCGGGGCCGAAGAAGCTCGCCCGTCTGCCGCCGAGGAGCGCGATCGTCGCCTTCTCGGTCGAGGAGGTCTACGCCATCGCCGAACAAATACGCCGCCAACGCGGCGGCGCGGCGGTCGTGCTGGGCGCGCTTTCGCCCAGCACGCGAAACGCCCAGGTCGCGATGTATGAGGCGGGCGAGGTGGACTATCTGGTCGCGACCGATGCGATCGGCATGGGCCTCAACATGGACGTCAATCACATCGCCTTCGCCTCGCTGACCAAGTTCGACGGCTGGCACACCCGAAGACTCACCGTTCAGGAGATCGCGCAGATCGCGGGCCGCGCCGGCCGCCATATGAACGACGGCACCTTCGGCACGCGCGCCGAGCTCGGCCCGCTCGAGCCGGACGTCGTCGAAGCGGTTGAGAAACATCGATTCGAACCCTTGACGTCGATCTTCTGGCGGAACCGGCATCTCGACTTCGCCTCCCTCCCGCGCCTGCTCCGCGATCTCGAGGCGCCGCCGCCGGCGAGCGGCCTGATGCGCGCGCCCGAGGCGGAGGATACCGCGGTGCTCGCCCTGCTCGCGCGCGACGCCCTGACCATCGAGCGGGCCTCGACGCCGGAACGCATCCGCCGGCTCTGGGAAGTCTGCCAGGTCCCCGACTACCGCAAGGTCATGCCCGAGCACCATGCAAGCCTCGTGCGGCGGCTTTTCCTCCACCTCACCGAGGGCGATGAACGCTTGCCCGTGGACTGGGTCGCGCGCCAGATCGACGGGCTCGAGCGCACCGACGGCGACATCGACGCGCTCACCGCGCGCATCGCCCATATTCGCACCTGGACCTACGTCTCCCATCGCGCCGACTGGCTCAGCGACGCCAGCTACTGGCAGGAGCGCTCGCGTTCGATCGAAGACAAGCTGTCCGAAGCCCTCCACGAGCGCCTGACCCAACGCTTCGTCGACCGCCGCGCGACGCGCCTCACCCGGCGCATGGCCTCGAGCGGCGAGCTCCTCGGCGGGATCACGAAGGCCGGCGAGGTCATCGTCGAGGGTCAGGCCGTGGGCCGCCTCGCGGGCTTTCGCCTGATGTTCGACGAAACCGAGAGCAAGATGGTTCGCGCCGCCGCGCGGCGCGTGCTGGCCGACGAGATGCCGCGCCGCGTCGCCCGGCTCTGTGCCGACCCGGACGAGGCGTTCGGCCTGGCCGACAACGCCACCCTGCTCTGGAACGGCCAGCCGATCGCCCGCCTTGCCGCCGGGGAAACCGCCCTCGCGCCACGGCTCGAACCGATCGATGCCGAGCTTCTGGACGGGCCCCAGCGCGAGCGCATCCGCCGCCGGCTGAGCCTGTGGCTGGCAGGCCATCTGGAGGCAGGTCTTGGGCCGCTGATCCGGCTCAGCGCCGCGCCGCTCGCGGGCGCCGCACGGGGTCTCGCCTTTCAGCTCGTCGAATCCTTGGGCAGCCTCGGGCGCGACCAGGCCCGATCCGCGAGCGCGGCCCTTACCCCTGAGGACCGCCGCCGGCTCGCGCGCCTCGGGGTCCGCCACGGGCGTTATCACCTCTATCTCGCGGGCCTGCTCAAAGCCGCTCCCGTTCGGCTGAGGGCGCTCCTGTGGAGCGCGCGTGAAGGACGCCCGCCGCCGCCCCTTCCGCCGCCGGGAAGGGTCTCCCTTGCCATCGATCCTCAGCTCCCCGCGGCCTATTACCGGGCCATCGGCTATGCGCCTCTCGGGCCCCGGGCGCTCCGGGTCGATATGGTCGAGCGTCTCGCCGCCGAGGGGCGCCGGCTTGGGCGCCGCGGCCCCTTCGGGCTCGAGCCCGCGCTCCTCTCCCTCGCCGCCTGTAGCCCTGAAACCCTCGCGATGATGCTGGCCACCCTCGGCTTTCGGCCGATCGAGGCGTCACAGAACAACCGCCTCAGTTTCCTGCCCCCGGCGCGGGACCGGCCGAAGGGCCGCGGAGCGCGGGCCGGGAAGCGCGCGCCGCCCGATCCCGATTCGCCTTTCGCCGAGCTTCACCGGCTGGCCCACCCGGAGAAGTCGACGCGCTCATGACGGCGCTCGAGAAGGAGCCCGTCCAGCGTCTCGACAAATGGCTGTTCTACGCGCGCTTCGTCAAATCGCGCGGGCTCGCGTCGCGCCTCTGTGCGGCCGGGAGGGTTCGCATCAACCGGGCGCGCACCACCAAGGCCCATCAGACACTCAAGGTGGGAGACGTTTTGACCTTCCCCCAAGGCTCAAGCATCCGGGTCGTGCGGGTCGTGGCGCTGAGCGAGCGGCGCGGCTCGGCGCGCGATGCGGCCCGCCTCTACGCCGATTTGAGCGAGCCGGACGCCGCCTCCGCCGGGGGGCCTGGCGGAGCCCGCGAAGGGGCGAAGAAGGCCCCTTAAAAACGCCCCGAACCCGCCGAACGCGTGGGCTTGCCCGCCTTCCCGGTCGACACTATATCTACATCCCCGGACATGATTGAGCGTTTCAAGAAGCTGTTTTCGCAGGCTTCGGCGCCGGCCGAGGCCCCTTCCGACGCGGAGCTCCGCCTCGCGGGCGCGGTGCTCATGGTCGAAGCCGCTCATATGGATGCGGATTACGACGTGACCGAACGCCGCACGATCGCGGCCGCGCTCCGCCGCCATTTCCGCCTGGACGAGCTCGAGACCGCGGCGCTCCTCGACATGGCCGAACGGGTCCATGAGAACGCGACCGAGCTCAGCCGTTTCACGAAGACGATCAAGGATCGCTACTCGCCCGAGGAGCGCATCGAAATGATTGAAATGCTGTGGGAAGTCGTTTATGCGGACGGCGAGTTGCACGCCTACGAGGCCAATTTGATGCGACGGTTGGGAGGGCTGCTCTACGTGACCGATCAGGAGCGTGGCGACGCCCGCAAACGGGTCCTTCAGCGCATGGGCATCACCCCTTAAGCGGTTCCGAACCCGACCGAGAACGCCCCCGGATGAAGTGCTAAACCCAAAGGAGCGGAGTGACCGATGACCTACGTTGTGAAAGACGCTTGCATCAAATGCAAGTACATGGATTGCATTGAGGTCTGCCCCGTGGACTGCTTTTACGAGGGGGAGAACATGCTTGTGATTCATCCGGATGAATGCATCGACTGCGGCGTCTGCGAACCGGAATGCCCGGTCGAGGCCATCGTCCCGGACACCGACGGCGAGGTCTCCGAGTGGGTGGACTTCAACCGGAAATATTCCGAGGCCTGGCCGAACATCACGCGCAAGGGCGAGCCCCCGGCGGACGCCGACGAATGGCGCGAGACAACCGAAAAAATGAAGTACTTCTCCGAGAACCCGGGAAAGGGGGCATAGAATAAAGCCTCCCCCCGAAAGAATGGGCGCCAATAATTAATGGAGCAAAGCGCCGGAAAGATCGGGTGAAACCGACGAAAACTATTGTAAATTTGCTTAAAATTGTGGTATAAATTAAGTCAAGTTAGCTTACCCGGAGTTGAAGTCGCGAGCGCCTTTAGATCAATCGCCGCAGCTTCATACTTTACCCGGCGAGGGGAGGTCGCGTGAGGCTCGTGTAGGCACTTTCTTTGAGGCATGCTTGACCTCGAAGCCGCCGCCGGCGGCTTGTTTTCGTTTCGACTGATGGTGAAGAACCGAGGAAGACCACCCGGGGAAAGCTTAAGGACTATGGCCGAAAAACTCGCCTACAAGCTCGGAGATTACGTCGTTTACCCTTCCCACGGGGTCGGCAAGGTCACCGGGATCGAAATCCAGGAAGTCGGCGACATCAAGCTCAAGGTTTTCGTCATCTCCTTTGAGAAAGAGAAGATGACCCTGCGCGTGCCTGTGAATAAGGCGACCACCGCCGGCATGCGCAAGCTGAGTTCGCCGTCCGCGATGCAGGAGGCACTCTCCACCTTGCGTCGGCCTGCGCGCGTCAAGCGCGTCATGTGGAGCCGGCGGGCCCAAGAGTACGAGAGCAAGCTCCATTCCGGCAATCCCGTGTCGATCGCCGAGGTGATCCGGGACCTCCACCCGGGAAGAGGCCCCGCCGAACAGTCCTACAGCGAGCGTCAAATGTATGAGGCGGCGCTCGAGCGGCTCGCCCGTGAGCTCGCCGCAATCGAGAAGACTGACCCCGACAGCGCGGCGCAAAAGCTCGAAAAAGTCCTTCAAGCCGTCTGACAGATAGATGGGGAAACGGGCCATTCGCGATGCGGATGGCCTCCCGATGCGGTCCCGCGCTAATCTCGAGCAGCGGAGGGGCGAGGCTCGACGGATGAGCGACGGTCAGATGTTCGCGACCTTGAAACGCGCAAGGCGCGTCTGGGCGGTGGGCGCGATTCACGCGGATGCCGAAAGGCTCGCACGGCTTCACGATGGCCTCGCCAGAGATTTCCGCCAGGGCGACCGGCTGGTCTATCTCGGCAACATGATCGGCCACGGGCGGCCGGTGATCGAAACCATCGATGAGCTTTTGTATTTCCGTCGCCTCCTGCTCGCCCGCTCAGGCGTCATGGCGTGCGACCTCGCCTACCTGCGCGGCAGCCAGGAGGAAATGTGGGACAAGCTGCTCCAGCTTCACCTGGCGGTGAAT
>JAPUJA010000254.1 GCA_027296525.1 Pseudomonadota bacterium
GCGGCGGGCGAGAAGCTCTCTTTCACCCAAGATGACATCGCGATCAGCGGCCACGCGATCGAATGCCGGGTCTATGCGGAAGACCCGGTGCGCGGCTTCGTGCCTTCGCCGGGCCGCCTCGTGCGTTTACGGCCGCCCCAAAGCGACGGCACGGTGAGGCTCGATACCGGGGTCGAGGAAGGGGACGAGATCCCGATCTTCTACGATCCGATGATCGCGAAGCTCTGCACCCTTGGTGAGACGCGGGCGGACGCGATCGGCGCGATGCGGCGCGCGCTCGACCGCTATTACCTGAAGGGGGTGGACAACAATCTCGGCTTCCTCGCCGCGATCATGGCGCATCCGCGTTTCGCGAAGGCCGAGACGACGACGGGCTTCATCGACGAGGTCTTTCCCCAAGGCTTTGCGCCTGATGTGGCCTCGCCTGAAACGACGCGGCGCCTGGTCGCGGTCGCGGCCCTGATTCATACGCGCGTGGTCGAGCGCCGAAGCTGGATCTCGGGGCGGATCGCCGAGCCCGCCGACGGTTCGGCGAAGGAGTGGCTCGTCGGCATCTCGGGTGGCGAGCATCGGGTGATGGTCGAGCCGGGCGACGCTTTCACGGAGGTTGCCGTCGATGGCCGGCCGGTCCCCGTGGCGAGCGAGTGGCGCCCGGGCGATGTCTTCTTCGATGGCACGGTCGATGGTGAGCATGTGAGCGTTCAGGTCGCGCGCCGGATGGAGGGCTACAGCCTGAGCCAGGGGGGCGCGCGCTTGACCGTCGTCCTCAGGAGCCCGCGCGCCGCTGAGCTTGCCGCGCTGATGCCGGTCAAGGCTCAGGCCGACATGTCGCGCTATTTGCGCTCGCCCATGCCCGGCCTCGTGGTTTCGATCATCGTCGAGGAAGGCCAGGAGGTGAAGGCGGGCGAGCCCCTCGCGGTGGTCGACGCGATGAAGATGGAGAACATGCTGCGCGCCGAGCGCGACGGACGCATCGCCAAGATCTGCGCCGCCAAGGGCGACAGCCTGGCCCAAGAGCAAGTGATCCTCGAGTTCGAGTAGGGAAGGTGGCCCGGAAAGCGGTCTGCGCGCGCATCACCGGCCGCGTCCAAGGCGTCTGGTTTCGTGCCTGGACGGTGGAGAACGCTCAAGGACTCGGCCTCTCGGGCTGGGTGCGCAACCGCCGGGACGGCGGCGTCGAAGCGCTCTTCGCGGGCGAGGCCGAGGCCGTCGATGAAATGCTTCTTCTCTGCCATGACGGCCCGCCTCACGCCGAGGTCGATGCCGTCGAGCCCGCGCCCGCCGACGATCCGGGCGATACCGGCTTCACCCTGGCGCGGACGGGTTAGCGCCCGAACACCCGCTGGAACTCCTCGCGAAGCACCGCGTCCACTTCGTCCATGGTGGCCTCGACGCCGAGCGATTTGAGCGACGTCACGCCGTATCCGCGAAGGCCGCAGGGGACGATGCCCTCGTAATGCGAGAGCTCCGGGCTGACGTTGAGCGAGACCCCGTGGAGGCTCACCCAGTGGCGCACGCGCAATCCGAGCGCCGCGATCTTCGCCTCGCCCCCGTGGGGCAGCGCGACCCAGATGCCGACGCGGCCCTCGCGCCGGGACCCCTCCACCCCGAAGCGGGCGAGGGTCTGCACGAGCCAGGTCTCGAGGTCGGCGACGAAGGCCTTCAAGTCAGGCCCTCGGGCCCCCCGCCGTCGGGCCAGATCGAGCATGAGATAGGCGATGCGCTGGCCGGGGCCGTGATAGGTGTATTGCCCGCCCCGCCCGGTTCGGTGAACCGGGAGCCGTTCGGGCTCCAGGAGGTCCTCGGGCTGCGCGCTCGTGCCGGCGGTGTAGAGCGCCGGATGCTCCAGGAGCCAGACGAGCTCACCCGCCTCGCCGGCGCGGATCGCCGCGACGCGCCGGTCCATGAATTCCAGCGCCTCGGCGTAGGGCACCGGCTCCCGGCTCGCCTTCCATTCGACCCTTGCGACCACGGCCCTCGCCTTGCGCCCCACAGGAAGATTTGATATCCACCGGCCGGTAACAAATCCCGGTATAAGATACATTTTAAGCTGATTCTTGCGGTCGTGGCGGAATTGGTAGACGCGCAGCGTTGAGGGCGCTGTTCCCGTAAGGGAGTGGAAGTTCGAGTCTTCTCGACCGCACCAGCTCTCGGTCCGCATGGCGTGCCTTGCGAGCCTTCGTTTACCTGCCCGATGACCGCTCGATAGTGGATTCGGCGGGCGGTGGCTATACTGGCGCCGCCTCGCAACCCCCTTCGGAGACCGCCATGTCCGACGATCTGCGCGAAGCCGCGCTCGAATACCATCGCACCCCAAAGCCCGGCAAAATCGGCATCCACCCGACCAAGCCGCTCGACAATCAGCGCGACCTCGCGCTCGCCTACACCCCCGGCGTGGCGGCGGCCTGCGAAGAGATCGCCCGCGACCCGGCCGAGGCCTACAGCCTCACCTGCCGCGCCAATCTCGTCGCCGTGGTGACCAATGGAACGGCGGTCTTGGGCCTCGGTCCCATCGGCGCGCTCGCCTCGAAGCCCGTGATGGAAGGCAAGGCGGTGCTCTTCAAGAAGTTCGCCGGGATCGATGTCTTCGACATCGAGATCAACGAGACCGACCCGGACAAGCTCGTCGAGATCATCGCCAGCCTCGAGCCCACCTTCGGGGCGATCAACCTCGAGGACATCAAGGCGCCCGAATGCTTCGAGATCGAGCAGAAGCTCAAGGCGCGCCTCAACATCCCGGTCTTTCACGACGACCAGCACGGCACGGCGATCTGCGTGGGTGCGGCGGTCTTGAACGGGCTGCGCCTCATCGAGAAGGACATCGCGAGGGTCAAGATCGTGACATCGGGGGCGGGCGCGGCCGCGATCGCCTGCCTCGATCTTCTCGTCTCTCTTGGTGCAAAACATGAGAATATCCTTGTATGCGACCGGAAAGGCGTTGTTTTTAAAGATCGGGAAAAAGAGCTCGATCCGGAAAAGGCGCGCTTTGCGGCGGCCACCAACGCACGCACCCTGGCCGACGCGCTGACCGATTCGGACATCTTCCTCGGGCTTTCCGGTGCGGGCGTCGTGAGCCGCGAGATGGTGGCCACGATGGCGCCCCGACCGCTCATCCTGGCGCTCGCCAATCCCGATCCCGAGATTCTGCCCGAGGAGGTGCGGGCCGTGCGCTCGGACGCGATCATCGCGACCGGGCGTTCGGACTATCCCAATCAGGTGAACAACGTCCTCTGTTTCCCCTTCATCTTCCGGGGCGCGCTCGACGTCGGCGCGCGCGAGATCAACACCGAGATGAAGCTCGCTTGCGTGCACGCCAACGCGGATATCGCGCGGGCCGAGGCCTCCGACGTGGTGGCCGCGGCCTATGGCGACGAACCGCTCAAATTCGGTCCCGACTACATCCTGCCCAAGCCATTCGATCCCCGCCTGATCACGGCGGTGCCCTTGGCGGTGGCCGAGGCGGCCGTGAAGAGCGGCGTGGCGGCACGCCCGTTCACCGACCTCGAGGCCTACCGCGTGGAGCTTTCCCAGCGCGTCTTCCGCACCGGCTATCTCATGCGCACGGTGTTCGACCGGGCCAAGCACAATCCCAAGCGTCTGGTCTATGCGGAGGGCGAGGAAGAACGCGTCCTCCATGCGGTGCAGATCGTCGTCGACGAGGGGCTCGTGCGTCCGATCCTGATCGGGCGCCGGGCGATCGTGGAGGAAAAGATTGTGAGTTTGGGCTTGCGCCTGAAGGTCGATCGGGATCTGGAACTCCTCGATCCTCAGGAAAACCCCAATCTCGATGGCTTCCGGGACGGCTACCACCGGCTGCTGGGACGGGCCGGGGTCTCGCCGGGGCTGGCCGACGAGATGATGCGCATGCGCCCGACCGCGATCGCGGCGATGATGGTCAGGCGCGGCGACGCCGACGCCATGCTGGCGGGACCCATCGGGCGCTATCAGGACCATCTGCGCCACATCGTTCAGATCATCGGGGTCAAGCCCGATCTGCGCTCGACCGCGGCGATGCTTGTTCTCGTGCTCGAGAAGGGCGTCTTCTTCATGACCGACACCCACGTCAACGACAATCCGGACGCCGAGCAGATCGCGCAGATTTCCCTGCTCGCGGCGGAGCAGGTGAGGAGCTTCGGCATTCGCCCGAAGCTCGCCCTGCTGTCCAGCTCCAACTTCGGGAGCAACAATTTCACCAATCCCGTCAAAATGCGCCGCGCGGTCGAGCTGATCAACGCCATGGCGCCCGAGCTCGAGGTCGAAGGCGAGATGCACGCCGATGTGGCGCTCGACGAGCGCTTGCGCCGGGAGGTCTTCCCCAATTCGCGCCTCGAGGGGGCGGCCAATCTGCTCGTCATGCCCAACCTCGATGCCGCGAACATCGCCTTCAACATCGTGCGGGTCCTGGGCAACGGGCTGACGATCGGTCCGATTCTGTTGGGCCTCGAGTCCCCGGCTCACGTCCTGTTCGATTCGAGCAGCGTGCGCGGCATCATGAATTTGAGCGCCTTCGCCGGGGTTCAGGCCACGGCCCAGGCGGTCGACTCGCAACTCGCGCTCTCTCTTCTCGAAAGCGGGGAATGACTCCTGTGGCCGAAGGCGCGCCGGCGGAAAGCGAGAAGAACCAGCCGAGCGCCGAGGCGCTCTATGGGCTCACGCCCTCGCTCGTGCGCGCCTTCACCGAAGCCGTGGGCGCGAGGGATGAGCCACGCATCCGCCAGCTGGTTGCGCCGGTTCATGCCGCGGACAAGGCGGACCTCTTGGAGCGCCTGAGCCGCGAGCAGCGGCGCGTCGCGGTCGCCGCGATGCACCGCGACTTCGATCCCGAGATCCTCACCTACATCAATGATGATCTGCGCGAGAAGATCGTCGAGCAGCTTTCCACCGACGAAGTGGCCGCCGCGCTCGTCGAGCTCGACGCGGACGACGGCCTCACCGTGATCGAGGATCTCGACGAGCCGCAGCAACGCGAGCTGCTCGAGGCGATCCCGGCCAAGGACCGGATTGAACTCGAAGAGGGTCTGTCTTTTCAGGAGGACAGCGCTGGCCGGCTCATGCAGCGGGATTTCATCGCCGTGCCGGCCTACTGGGCGGTTGGGCAGGCGATCGATTTCATGCGCGAGAGCGGTGATCTGCCCGAGGCCTTCTATGAAATCTTCGTGGTCGATCCGAAGCACCGGCCGGTCGGCACGCTGCCCCTGAGCCGACTCTTGCGCAACAAGCGCCCGATGATCATCCGTCAGATCATGGAGGCCGACTTCAAGACCGTCCCGGCGGAGATGGATCAGGAGGAGGTCGCCTACCTGTTCGATCAGTACGACCTGGTCTCCGCCCCGGTGGTGAGCGAGGACGGGCGGCTCATCGGGGTGGTCACCTTCGACGACGTGGTCGATGTCATCCGCGAGGAGGCGGAGGAAGACATCATGCATCTGGGCGGCGTCCCGGAAACCGACCTCTACCGCGCGGCGCTTCAGACCGCGCGCGGGCGCTTCACCTGGCTGCTCGTCAATCTGGCGACCGCCATCCTCGCTTCCCTGGTGATCTACCAGTTCGATGCGACCATCGAGAGGCTGGTCGCGCTCGCCGTGCTCATGCCGATCGTCGCGTCCATGGGGGGCAACGCGGGGACCCAGACCATGACGGTCGCCGTGCGCGCGCTCGCGACCAAGGAGCTGACGCCCACCAACGCGCTCCGCATCCTCGGCAAGGAAGTCATCGTGGGCGGCTTCAACGGGATCCTTTTCGCGCTCTTGATGGGAGGGATTTCCGCGCTCTGGTATCATGACCCGCTGCTCGGCGGCGTGCTCGGCGCGGCCATGATCATCAACCTGATCGTGGCCGGCTTCTTCGGGCTGGTGATCCCGGTCGCGCTCGAGCGGCTCAGGATCGACCCCGCGATCGCGGCGGGCGCGCTTCTGACCAGCGTTACCGACGTCGTCGGCTTTCTGGCCTTCCTCGGGCTCGCCGCGCTGATCCTGCTCTAGGGGGGCAGGATCCCTCGTTGTTTATATTAAAGCCAGAATACCGGCGTTTTCGAATCTATGGCCGGGCGCCCTCTTACTCGGCTACGCAAAGTCCCGCCGTGCAGGATGGCGCGGGAGGCGGGCAACTCCTCTCGCAACGCTCGGCAAATCCAATGGCGGCGCACAGCCTTTCGAACCGCGCCTCGTAGCGTTCGGCCGCTACCCTGGCCACCGGCGTGCCGCAGCTACACCCGCCGCAGTGGATTTGCACCGAGGTGCAGTCCTCGGCGCGCCGGCAGACGCGGTCCGCCATCGCCACCTTCATGTGTTGGCCGATACCGATCAACCGCTCCAGCCTGGCGAGATCGCCGACATCGGCGGCGTGTCTCACATTCATGGTGTGGCCGCAAAGCGGCGCCCAAAAGAGATTTCCGACCCGTCGCGGGCT
>JAPUJA010000255.1 GCA_027296525.1 Pseudomonadota bacterium
GCGCCGAATCGATTTTGATCCGATCGATCTGGCGTCGCACCGCTTCGTCGAGTGGGCTGGCCGTCGTGTTCATGTCTCCGGGCCGCTCGGTTTGCCCGCCGATCGACGAGATCGAACGAGGCGGGCATTCGGTGAGCACTATTCATGTGACCTATCGACTGGGACTCTTAGTCAAAATTTACTAAGTTTGGCTAGTCTGTCGGGCGCATTCGATCGAGACCGGCTGTAGGGGCGCCGGAATCGACGCGGGAAGACTCAGTGAATTCTATCCACTAGCTTGGGGAGCCTCGAGGCCCATGGCCAAGGTCGTGCTTATCGTCGAGGACAACGCCCTCAACATGAAGCTGTTCAACGACCTTCTGGAGGCGAATGGCTACGAGACGCTGCAGACCGGGGACGGCCTGGAGGCGCTTTCGATGGCCAGGCGGCATCGCCCGGACCTGATCTTGATGGATATCCAGTTGCCGCAGATCTCCGGTCTGGAGGTCACCAAGTGGCTGAAGGAGGACGACGAATTGAAGTCGACGCCCGTCGTGGCGATCACCGCCTTCGCGATGAAGGGCGACGAGGAACTAATTCGCGAGGGGGGATGCGAGGCCTATCTCGCCAAGCCGATCTCGGTCAAGACCTTCTTGGAGACAGTGCGTCGTTTCATCGGCGAGTGAACTTCGATCCCTTCGGCCATCAAGTGTCCATGATCGCGACGTCTTGGCCTTCCTGGACGGAATCGCCTTCGCCGACGAGAATCTCTCGCAAGGTGCCCGGAATCGGCGCGACCACGGGTATCTCCATCTTCATCGATTCGAGAATAATGATGGGATCCTCTTCCTCGAGGCGGTCGCCGGGCGAGGCCTCGATCTGCCACACCTTGCCCGCGATCTCCGACTTGACGCGCGTTTCGGCCACGATCGTATCCCTCCGCGAGGGCTCGAGATGTCTGCTGGTGCGCCACCCGGGAGCCGGGCACGCGTGGTCGACCGCGAGATATAGCGCCAAGCCGGTGGCCGGGTCACGGGGAAATTCGCGGAGCCGACGACGGCGGGGACGCCTTCCGCAGATGGAAGATCAGCACCCCGTCGGCCTCGTCGCTCCGCAACAGGTCATGTCCCGCCGCCTCGGCGAAGGCCTCGAAATCCTTGCGCGCGCCGGGATCGGTGGCGCGCACCTCCAGCACGGCGCCGGCCTCCATCTCTGCCAACGCCTTACGCGCGCGCAGCACCGGTAGCGGGCAAAGCAGGCCTTCGGCGTTGAGCGTTCGATCCACCATGGCGACCTCGCGTCGCGCCATCAACGGCGCGTCAAATGGCCGTGAACACCGCCCTCCATGCCCTTCGAGGGGTGGCGACGAGGCCCCGGCGACCCCATACTCAGGTTAGTCTAGAAGAAAGGTGGCTAGAAGAAAGGTGGGCGGGCCATGATGGCCGTGATCGACATCTCTTACGCCGGCGCGGCCGGGGCCGGGTTGCTCAGCTTCCTCTCGCCCTGCGTGCTGCCGTTGGTGCCGGCCTATCTCTGCTTCCTCGGGGGCGTGTCGCTGGAGGAGTTGACGGCGCAGACGGAAGACGGGCGGGCCGTGCGCTCGTGGCGCGTCACCATGGCCGCGCTCGCCTTCGTGGTCGGTTTTTCGCTCGTCTTCGTCGCCTTCGGCGCCTCCGCCTCGGCGCTCAGCGGTCTGATCCTCGAGCACAAGGACATCCTCGGGCGAATCGCCGGCGTCCTGATCATATTGTTCGGCCTGCATTTCATGGGCCTGCTTCGCGTCAGCCTCTTCAACCGGGAGGCCCGGGTACATCTGGAGCGAAAGCCCGCCGGCGTGCTCGGCGCCTTCGTCATCGGCCTCGCCTTCGCCTTCGGCTGGACACCCTGCATCGGGCCGGTGCTGGCGACGATCCTGACGGTGGCGGCGCAAAGCGATTCGCTGGCCTACGGGACCTCGCTGCTCTTCTTCTACGCCGCCGGCATCGGCGTTCCGTTCCTGATCGCGGCGGTCGCGGCGGGCCCCTTCCTCGGATGGATGCGGCGTTTCCGCCACCACCTGCGGAAAGTCGAAATGTCGATCGGCGGGCTTCTCGTTCTGACCGGCCTGTTGTTCGTATTCAATTATTTCGAGATCATTGGTTTCTATTTGATCGAGAGTTTCCCCATTCTGGCCGAAATCGGTTGAGCGGAAGGCAATTCTCCTCTCGATCGGTCGAGCGAGACGACTTGTCGCGTTGGACATCGGCGAAGGGCGCACTAGATTATCCGAAAGCGAGGCGACCGGCTCGCGGGCTTCCGAACCAGGAGATAACGAGACGTGAATATCGACATTGCAAAGATTCATCGCAACTCACGGGCGGCGACCGTCATCCTGAAGGCGATGAGCAACGAGCGCCGACTGTTGATCCTTTGCCACCTGATCGGCGGGGAGAAATCCGTCGGCCAACTGGAGGACATGATCGGGATCAGCCAGTCCGCGCTTTCGCAGCACCTTGCGCGTCTGCGGCGCGACAACATCGTCGGCACGCGGCGAAAGGCGCAGAACATTTACTATCACTTGGTCAGCGATAAGGTGCCGACGATGATGGCGACCTTGCAGGAGTTGTTCCCCGACTGAACCCGCGCCCCTGATTGTCTCCCCGGGCCAAAC
>JAPUJA010000256.1 GCA_027296525.1 Pseudomonadota bacterium
GCGGCCTGGGCGGGACGGCTCAACGGGTACGGATTGTTCGACGACATCCAGGACGCGACCGCCTATCGGGTGATCACCGATCAACGGGTTCAAGAGCACGCGCCGTTCTACGTCTTCGGTCTTTACACGCCATCGGGTCGCCCGCTTTGAGCGCGCGCCGGGCGAGCGAAGCCGTAGGCGCGTACGAAACTCCACCCCGTGGCGGCGTTTTGCGGCGCACCGCGCGCAGGATCAGGGATCTTTTCCCCCAGATGCTAAAACCCCGCCCAGCGCCCATGACGGGCGGGGCGGGGTTTCAATCAGCGTCGGATCATCGATCCGCGCGCCCGATCACACGACCGGGCTTTCAATTTCGACCGTAATCAAATTGTCGGAACTTCACGGCGTGTCCGGCGGACTCATGTCGCTTACACACCCTCCTCCGCTGATTGCCCTGACGTTTCGCGCATCCGGAGACATCACGCCTTCCGGAGACGCGAATCGAAGAAAGCATGCGCCCGTCCCTCCGGCGGATCAAGTTGCAACGGCGCTCGGGGGGCTGAGGCGGCCATGCCCGGTCGCCAATGCGCCGTCAGCACACCGAGGAGGGGCTCGCGGCGCGTTTCGCGGCCGCGAGCCGCCGGCGAAGCTCCGCGCGGTCCGGCGGTATCCGGTAATGGGCGCAGCGCGCGACATCCTCGGCCAAGCTCTCCCACTGGATGATCTCGAGCGCGTCACGCGAAAAACCCCGCATCACGGCGGGATCCCCCATCTGGGCGACGGGATTTAGGCTCCCCTGGGCGAGGGCCACGCGGAGCGCGACTTCGGGCCGGAGAATGTATTCGAGAAAATCCGCCCCGTGGGGCGAGGCCGCCGGATGGGCGATGGCCGAGGTCACTTCCATGAAGACGATTGCCCCCTTGCCCGCGATCGGCCCCCGCCGAGGCGTTACGGCGCAGACCGTGCGCACGCCGTCGCGCCGGACCGGCGAGGCGGAAAACAGGCCTCCGGAAAGATAAAAGTCGATCTCGCCCTGAACCAGCGCCCGGTTCAGCAGGTCGGGGTCGCTCGTCACCAGCGCCGCGCCCTCGAACCAAAGCCGGGCCGTCCGCTCGAAAGCCGCGAGCGCGTCCGGGCCGAGGGGAACGAAGGGATCGATCCCGGCCGTGATCGCGATGTGGAACAGATTGAAGTCCTCGAACTCGAGGACCCCGTAGCGTCCGCGCTGCGCCGGATCCTTCGGCAGCTCGAAGCCCGCCTCCTCGGCCGCTTCGCGCCCGAGCCGTCGGGTATCGACGACCAGGTTGAAGGGACCGAAGCGCTGGCAGACGCCGATGATCTCGGTCCCGTCGGCGGAATATCCCCAACGGTAGAGGTCGCGAAATTCCGGCAGCATGCGGTCGAAATGCGGGGCGAAACGTTCCTTCTCGAGCGCGCGGATGACACCCTGGGGGTAGAGAAGATCGCGCGCGAAAGGATTGTTGAGGTTCGCCACGTCGAAGCCGGCTCCTTCCACCAGCCGCCCCGCGGCGGCGCTGTCGGAGACGAATGTCTCGCCCCGCGCGGTGATGCCGTGTTCGGCGGCGAAAGGATCGAGCAGGGCCGGCTCCTCATAGCCGCCCCAGCAGAGCAAGTTGAAATCGGCTTTTTCCGGCACCCGGGAATCCCCGATGAAGATCGAGCGGCGCTCTAGGTCTTGAAGTCGGGATGCTCGTAGTCCATCGGCGCGGTGCTGGGAATCTGGTCTTTGGGCGGGAAGGCCGGCTGAGGCAGCGCGTAGAATGGCGGACGGTCCTGGCTCCAGCTCTTCTCGTAGGGAAGCCGCATGCGCACGCCGCTCCGGTTCGTATCCGCCTCTTGGAGAGCCTGCTGAAGCTGCTCGGCGAGGTCGCGATCCCAGCCGATCACGTAAGAGCGGGGCTCCGCGATCCCGTCGATCTGAAGCCAGAGGTAGATCCCTTCCCCCTCGTGAATGCGCGCGCCCAGCACGGTCGCCTCGGGAGCGAGGCGCTGAAGCCATTCGAGCTCCATGGGCCTGGGCTTGCTCAGCAAACCCACATAGCCCGCATAGGCCGCCGGGATGAAGAGAGCCCCGAGCAGGATCGCCAGCAGCTTTACCCAGGTGCGCCGGCGCGACCAGATCGAGACGCTCACCAGACCGCCGGCGAGCAGCACCACGACCACGAAGAGCCAGATCAAGTGATCCATCAGCCGCTCCCAAACTTCATAGCCCTCAAGGGACGATAGAGGCTGTGCACGCTGTCGGGCACGAGTTCGCCCATGGCGTCCAGGCGAAAGCGGAAGGCGGTGATCTCCTGATTGTTGCGCATCAGCCCGACCTGGGTCGTCACGATCTGTTTGGAGCGCTCGCCGCTCTCCTTGCGCACGCTCGCCATCACCGTGACAGGGACCGGGAAGATCGGCTCGTGATTGATGAACAGATGGACGTTCACCGTGTATTCGCCCGCCGGGATGCCGCGGCTGTAGGAGATCTCGTAATTGAACTCAGTGGCGTCCGCGAGCTGGCCCAAATCATCCCGCAGGAGATTGAAGACGAGGCCGCCCTTGTTCGAATAGCCGACGGGCACGTCCCCCGGCGCCTGCACCCAGAGGTCGACGTCCGTATCCATCTTGTCCGGCCAGCGGATCTCGATGATGACGTTGCCCGGCGGGTCGAGGTCGGACACCTCTGCACTGACCTGCGGCTTGAGATGGGGCAGAAGCAGGACGACGATCGCGACGAAACCGAGGAGTGCCAGCATGATCACGTCGCGAAAGACGGTGCCGCCGACGTCCTCGTCCAACGGTTCAAGTTCGAGCATGTTTCTCGCCGAGCTCGATGAGCGCGGTCAGCAGATTGACCGTGCCCGATGCGAGCACCCGGTAATTGACCATGAGCCAGATATTCAAGATCGCGCCGATGAGGGTGGTATAAAGCGCCACCGACATGCCCTGGATCAGGTTCGAGACGATCGGCCCGACCGCGGAGATGTCAGAAACCACCTCCGGGTTGACGCCCGAGAGCGCGATGATGAACCCGATGACGGTGCCGATGAGACCGAGAAAGACGAGGGTGTTCGCAACCGAACGCACCGCGGTGATGCGCTCGATGAGCTTCATCTTGAGCGCGGAGGCGAGCAACGCGCGACTCTCCGGGCTTCGCTCACGAACCTCCGCGACATAGCGCGCGGCAAACGAGTCCGACCGCGGGTCGAACTCGAGCGCGCCGTTGAGTTCGCGGCTCGCGCGCACGATCTTTAGGACGCAGATCCCGAAGCCGGAAAGAAACAGCGCCGTAATGACGAAGGTCAGGTGGGTCATGTCCGACTCGTACACCAGCGTGACCCACCCCTGCAGGTAGGCCGCCGCGACGAGGGCGGCACCGACGAGATTGAACGTCATGAAACGGAAGAGCAGCAGGTGGCGGTAGCGGCTGGCCTGAGCGGGCACGAAGCGCCCGTGACGCTCCGTGCCTCCCGCCGGATGCAGAACCGTCTCGACGATCATCCACCTCCTTTCAACGAGGCATCACCGCCCGCCGCCGGCACCCCCCCAAGCCGTCGGGCCTTTGCGAATCGGACCCTCGAATTGCTCATAATTGTCCTTTCAATTCTCCGGGTCAACGCCCAGCCCGCAGGGGGGTCGCCTGCGCGCTCAACCCCCGCCGGCGCGCCCTAGGGCTCTTTCGCGCCCGTCTGCTCGGGATCGAGCAGGCGATGGAGATGCACGATGAAGTAGCGCACCTTCGCGTCGTCCATGGTCGCACGGGCGACCCCCTGCCACGCCTGGTAGGCGGTCTTGTAGTCGGGATAGACCCCGACGATGTCGAGCTTGCCCATATCGACGAATTCGGTGCCTTTGGGGTCCTTGAGCTCGCCCCGAAAACCAGGTGAAGCAGCTGCTTCGCCATCACACCCCCGCTGATCTCAAAGGACGGCCCCTCCGCCCGAGAGCTACCCTAT
>JAPUJA010000257.1 GCA_027296525.1 Pseudomonadota bacterium
ATCAAGATCATCAACCATGCCCATGGCGGCAGGGTCGCGCGCATCGACGTGGCCGAGGGCGACCGGGTGGCGGCCGACCAGCCCCTGTTCGCCCTCGATGCCACGATCATCGGCGAGGAGATCGCCAAGCGGGCCCAGGAATGGCGCTCGTTCTCGGCCGAGGTCAGCCGGCTCGAGGCCGAGGTCGCGGGAAGCGAGCCGGTGTTCGACCCCGAGGTCGCCGGCGCCCGCCCCGATCTGATCCTCACCCAGCGCCAGCAGTTCGAGACCCGCCGGCGGGCCCTGGACGCACGCCACGCCGAGGCGGCGCGCACCGTCGACCGGTTGACGTCCGAACGCGACGCGGCGGTCGCGCGCGAACGGCGTGTCGCGCGCAGCCGCGATATATTGTCCGAGCAAATGCGCGCGATCTCCAAGCTCGCCGAGAAGGGCTATTACCCGCGGCTCAGGTATCTCTCGATCACGCGCGAGGCGAACGAGATGGACGGTCGACACGAAGCGGCCCGCTCATCGGTCCACGGCACCGCCTCCTCGCTCGCCGAGGCGCAAGCGCGGTTTGCCAAGATTGCCGAGGATTGGCGCTCCGACATCCTGACCCGGCTCACCATCGCGCGGCGCGAGCGTGACCGCGCGCGGAGCGGCTTGCTGCAACAGACCGCGCGCGAACGGGGCCTGGTGGTCCGCGCGCCGATCGCCGGGATCATCCAAAACGTCGCCGTGACCGCGCCGGGACAGGCGGTGAGCGCCAACACGCCGCTGATGTCGATCGTTCCGGTCGGTGTCGAGCTGCTGGTGGAAGCGGTGGTGTCCAACGCCGACATCGGCCACGTGACCCGAGACCAAAAATCGTCCGTCAAGGTGAAGGCGTATGATTTCCTCCGCTATGGCGTCCTCGACGGGCGGGTCGAACGCATCGCCGCCGACTCGACCCAGGATCCACGGACGCTCCATCACGGCTATACGGTGACCATCCGCACCGATCGCGCGTATCTCTCGGACGGCGTCAGGCGCATGCAGGTCCACCCCGGCATGGAGGCCCAGGTCGAGCTGCACATCGGCAAGCGATCCATCCTGTCCTACCTGACCGACCGGCTGAAACGAACCACCGCGAGCGCGTTCCGCGAACGTTAGGCGGTGGTGCGGTGGTCCGGGGCCAACCTTGCCCACCTGTTCGCACAGCTCGCCCAAGGACACGGTTTTGCTTGGCATGGACGCGGGCGGGCGCCTCGACGTGATGCAGGCGCTCGACCCGCGTGACAATCCATTCGGACTGATCGTACCGCTGGGAGACGGCAGCATTCTGACACTCAGGCACTGGCGATCACCCCGCCGACGCGGGGCTTCGCTTCTGCCCCCGACACTCCAGAGCCCCGCCCTCAGCCCAATCGCGGTGCAGGGGCAAAGCCCCTGCGGCGGCGGGGCGGTCACCAATGACGAGGTGTCCGAACGCTGCTGTCTCCCAACGGTTCCCCCAGTGAAGTCTTCGATCACGCGAGACGAGACCTGGACCGGCATCTCGATGCTCGCTCGCGTCCATGGCTAGCAAATCGGTGCTCCCGCGTGATCGGTATTGGAGGCGGGTTCAGGTCTTGAACCGTGAATTCCTAAACGGCGGGAGTCATCCAGGGTTCGGCCCTTGAGGATCGAAATTCCCGGCGCGCTATCTCGTGACGACGCGCCGAGTGAGAAAATGCGGTTCAGCCGATTCGGAAAATGTTCTGGTGAGACGAATCTCAGACGGTGCATTTGTTTGGCGCCAATCGGACGCACCGAGCGCCTCAACCCAACAGCTCAAACTGAATTGTCGGGCACGCTTTCCACCAAAACACAGAGTGTGCTACCGTCTTCGGTGCTTGGAAGGAACCATGTGGGAAATCCTGGGTTAAACAACGCCTGTGGAATGAGGGTACCTTGGCCAGATTTTCAAATGCTGTTGTCACCTGTATCGTTCTTCTGATTGTCGCAGGATGCGCGACAGAGAGTACGGTGTTGAAGGAGCCTTTTCCCGGTTCAGTAGATGATGCGCGATCACGCGTCGCCGCCCTCGATTGGTCGAAAGCCAAGTCAGTGACAATAATATTGTCCGAATTTTCGTTCGTGCCTGAAAAGTATGAGTTTCAACAGGGGATACCGTATCGACTTCGTCTTGAGAACAAAGGCGATCGGGAACATGACTTCTCGTCCGAAGGATTTTTCAAAGCGATCGCGGTCCAAAAGCTGAGTTCACCGAAAGGAGACGTCAGTTCGCCGCACCTCGGAAAGGTCGTGCTGAAGCCTAAATCTGTGAAGGAGTTATATTTTGTAGCGGTCAAGCCTGGAAGTTATGATCTCGAGTGCTCCATTTTTCTCCATGCAATTTTCGGGATGGAGGGGAAAATTATCGTTCGGTGATAGCCTATACCGTCGATGAAACCTGTTTTGACTTGACTCTAATTATAGAAAGTCAAGAGTTGGTGTCCTGAGGCCTCGCCCAATAAGTGTCGTGATTCGGAAATTCAATATATTGGAATTATCGCTACAAAAGCGATTTTGAACCACAGAGACACAGAGACATAGAGGAAAAACAAACAGAATATTCTTTATGTATTCCTCTGTGTCTCTGCGTCTCTGTGGTTCATTCATACCATCAACAACGCGCGTGGAATAGGCAGAAATGGTCACGGCGCGCGATGGAAGGAACTTCGGAAACGGGACACCTGTGACACGTGCACCCGAGCGGCTATTCCGCCGCCTGTTGTTGCCGCCAGGCCAACGTATTGGCGAGCGTTGCCAGGGGGTTCACCATGGCGGGATCGAACGGGATGGGCTCGACGCCGGCGGCAATCTTGCGCGGCCAGGCGGGATCGGCCAGCGCTCCCTTGGCGATGGCGACGAAATCGCCTTCGTCCTCGGACAGAGCCCGTTCGGCTTCCGCCGGGTCGTGCAGCTTGCCGTTGGCGATCTTCAGTCGATACGACACGACCTGGCGGCTTCCGAGGCGATTCTTGAGCACCCTCGGTCGGCAATGCAGGACGTTCAGGTCATCCGACAGCCGCGCATTGAACAATTCGGTCATGGTCTCGGGCGATGTCAGGGCCCGCAGGACCGTCGACCGCGACACGTCCGGCGACGCCAGCGCGTCGATCGGGCTTGGGGCGCCGGCGGTCGATATCACGTCGGTCTTGGTCTCGGGCAGCAGCACGGTCATGACGTTGCCTCGATGGAACGCCCGGCGCCGATCCGAAATTCGAACGGTTTGCCGCCCCCGACGATTCGAAGGGCAAATCCATGCGCGAACGCGCGCGCCGGTCCGTGATCGAACGCCGCCGATCCACTGTCTCCGAGATCGAGCCAAACCGAGACGCCGTTATTGACGTATCCACGCGCCGTCGCGGTGGCGACCTCGCTCAGCGAGCCTTGTCCCGAACGAAGCAAACCCAGATAATCCGGCGACAGTCCGCATTCGACCACCAGGTCCGACAGGTGCTCGGGCGCCCGGTA
>JAPUJA010000258.1 GCA_027296525.1 Pseudomonadota bacterium
CTCGTCGATCGAGTAACCGTCATAGAGCGCCGAGATGCGGCGCACGGCTTGCGGCCCCCAGCGCGCGCCCGGGCGATAGGTCGTGCCGGTGTCGAAGGGCTCGCCGACGAAGGCGGCCTCGTACTTGCCGACCTCGCGCACGTCCTCGCAATAGGGCGTCTTCAGGAAGGTGTTGATGCCCGCGAAGGCCGGCGCGCGGGCGCGGCTGAAGAGCGAGATCGAGCGGTCCTCGATCGAGTCCGCGGCTTCGAGCCCCAACTCGAGTGCGCGCTTCGCCGCCGCCTCGATCTTGTCTTGGGAAAGGCGCGAAAGCCGCTCGAGGTTCTTCGTGCCGTGGAGTCGGTCCCGCTTGTCGTCGGCCATTCGCTCCCCCGACCTGCCTTATTGTTTCGCTCTCCGGTGCCAGGCCCGACGGATCATAGCCCAGGACCGGCCGGCTTGCGGACTCGAAAAATCACTCCGCGATGGGCCGAAAGCGCGCGATCTCGACACCGAATACGGCTTCCGGCCCGTTGCGCCGGATGTATTCGATGAGCTCGGCTGTCGTTGCGCTCAGCCGATAGCTGCTGAAAAGATCGCCCCGTTCGATCTCGCCCGCGAGCGTGCCCCGCTCGACGTCGTTCATGATCCGGCCCGCCATCATCCAAATCACGAGCTCGCCCCGGGCCGTCACCTCGTAGCGGAAGAGGAGATAGTCTTCGTCGGCCAGGTCGTGGATCATTTCCTCCTCGGCGAGGGACTTGGCATTCATGTACCAATCGCCGTCAATCTCGCTCGAGTGAACGGCGAGCACGAGCCACGAGCCGGGCGTCGTCTCGTCACCGGGGTTGACTGCGAGGATCTCGAGGCTCTGCTCGCTCCGCCGGAAGACGTGGAGATACATCGGCTCGTCCACGAGTACGCCCGTCCAGAGCCCGACGAGCCGCTCGTCGATCACCGCCGTGTCAGGGCTCGAGAGCGGATGCTCCGATTCAGGAACGCAGCCGGTGAGCGCTGAGGCGAGAAGAATGCCGGCCAGGGTCCACCGTACGAAACGCGTGGCGTGGTCCCCGTACGTCGACAAGCTCAGCATGAAAATCTCACTCTGAGTTTACGAAGGATGGGCTCGTCGAAATACAGGCTCCAGGTTCTCTGGAGACGCGCCTTGCCAAGCTGTGGCGGGGCCGTGGCGTCAGACCCGCTCGAAATAGCGCATGAGCTCCCAGTCGGTGACCACCTCGGTGTCGAAGGCCTTCTGCTCGACGCGCGCGAAATTGACCAGATGGTCGAAGGTCTTTTGCCCCAGCGCCGTCTTGGCGAGGGCGTTGCCGGCAAACGCTTCCGCCGCCTCGTAGAGCGTCAAGGGAACCATGGGGAGTGAGTCGTCGGCGTAGGCGTTGCCATGATAGACCTCGGGCGCCGGGGTCTTGTTCTCGATGCCGGAAAGGCCCGAGGCGAGGGCGGCGGAAAAGGCGAGGTAGGGATTGACGTCGGCACCCGGGAGGCGGTTCTCGACCCGGAAGGAGGCGTGCTCGCCGCACAGCCGAAAACCGCAGGTGCGGTTGTCGTGGCCGAGCGCGATGCGCACGGGCGCGAAGGAGTCGGACTCGAAACGCTTATAGGAATTGACGTTCGGCGCGTACATCCAGGTGAGCTCGCGCGCCGCCGCGAGGAGCCCGCCGACGAAATGCCCGAAGGGCTCGGACATATGTCCCGGACGTTTTTCATCCCAGCAGAGGGATTTTTTCCCGTCCACATCCCACAGGCTCGTGTGCAGATGACACGACGAGCCGAGATCCTCCTTCGTGATCTTGGCCATGAAGCTCGCCGAGAGGCCGTGCTGGTGGGCGATCTCCTTGACGCCGTTCTTGTAGAGGACATGACGGTCGGCCATCTCGAGCGCCTCGGCGTATTTGAGGTTGATCTCCTGCTGGCCCAGGCCCCCTTCGCCCTTCGAGTACTCGATCTCGATGTCGGCGGCGGTCATCTCCTCGCGGATCTGCTCGACGATGGGCTCGAGCTTGGTGGTTTGGAGGATGTGGTAGTCGGCGGAGTAGCGCGCGGCGGGGGTGAGTTCGCGATAGCGTTTCTCCCAGGCCTCCTCATAGGTGTTTTGAAACAGGAAAAACTCGAGCTCGGAGGCGAACTTGGCGGAATAGCCCTTCTGCTTCATGGCCGCGAGCTGGCGCTTCAGAATATTGCGCGGCGCCATCGGGATGGGCTCTCGGGTCTCCTCGTCGAGGGCATCGCAGATCACCATCGCCGTGCGGTTGAGCCAGGGGATGACGCGCAGCGTCGAGAGATCGGGGGCGAAGATGCAGTCGTTATAGCCCTTTTCCCAGCTGGTGAGCTCATAGCCCGGTTGCGGCCACATATCCATGTTGACGCAGAAAATATAGAGACAGCCGTGCAGGCCCTCCTCGCCCAAGGCGGTTTCGAGGAAGCTCTTGCCCCGGAGCCTTTTCCCCACGAGGCGGCCCCAGATGTCCGGCACGGCGCAGACGACGGTCTTGATCTCGCCCTTCTCGATGCTTGCCTTGAGCGTCTCCAGATCGATGTTTGCCATCTCTCCTCTCTCTAGGATGGGTGGTGGCGGTCGCGGTTATCCGGCCGCGTCCGCTAGGGCCTCGCCGAGGAGCTTCTGAAAGAAAATCGTGCCCGGCTCCTTTTCGGGCGAAAGCACACCGCGCTCGTAAGCGCCCACTTCGAGGTTCTGCTGCACCGCCGCGCAGATCTCCATGTCTTCGGCCATGGTCTTCTGCCAGCCCTCGGTAAATTCGTCGTAGTCGCCCTGGGGCGTCGTGTCGTCGGGCCGCCAGAACCAATGCACGAGGCGAATCTTGCGCGGGCTCAAGGGATAGATCTGTTCCAGATTGAAGTCGTATTCGGAGAAATGGAGCAAGAGGCAGGGAAACTTGTAGATCCAGTAGCCTCTGCTTGGCGGATGATTGCCCCACGGCCCGTACGCGATGCGAAAGCCCACGAACTTGCCGTTCTCATGGGGTTCGAGCTCGATCTTTAGTGTTGCTTGGTTGAGCTGGCTGTGCACGAAGGGAAGGTGATAGCCCTCGACGGAGTTGTCACCGTAGGCCTTCCAGTTGGCCTCACCCTCCGCCACCACTTCGCGGTAATAGCGCATCTCGGAGGCCTTCGGGAACTCCTCGGCGATGGCTGGGATATCGCCGAGCCAGGAGAGGAGAGCGGGCGCCTCGGCATCTAGGCAGCCGAAGAGGAGGCCGTTCCATTCCTCGACGCGAACCGGGAAAAGACCGTGGTCCTCAGGCCTGAAACCGCCGTTCGTCTCGAAGCCGGGCGCCTTTAGAAGCGCGCCATTGGCATCGAAGGTCCAGCCGTGATAGCGGCAGCGCACGCCGTAGCTTAAATTGCAGCGCCCGGCGCCCGGATCGAAGAGCGGCCCGGCGCGATGGCGGCAGACATTGTGAAAGCCCCGAAGCGTCCCGTCCTCGCCGCGGATCACGAAGACCGGTCGGCGTGCGATCTGACCCGCGACATAATTGCCGGGCTTTGAGAGCTGGTCCGCGCGCGCGAGCACGCTCCAGTTCTGCGCGAAGATCGCCTTCTCTTCCCGGGCGAATTGGGCGGCGCCGCAATACCAGGAGGCGGGCAGGGTTTGCGGAAAATTGTCCGTCATGCTCACTCTCGTTCATCATCGCTTTGGCCCCGAGTATAGGGGCGGTGGAATGAACTGTCTCGCCCGCCGCGATGGGAGGGGAAGATCGGGAGGTGCCGATCCGATGGCGAGGCACTAGAATGACCCGGCGATCTGACGGATGGCTGCGAGATCATGGTCGAGCTCCGCTCCACGATCACCTGTCCCCGATGCGGGCATGGCTCCGAGGAGACGATGCCGACGGGCGCCTGCCGGTTTTTCTACGCCTGCGCCGGCTGCGGCTCGGGAGAAAACGGGCGATGAGCGCCGAACGAACGGTGCGGCAACGGGACTGGGTGGGGCACTTCTGGAGTTACGCGCTCGCCTGGGGCCTGCCGAGTGCGCTCCTCATCGGGGCGCTCTTCATCGAGCCCCTTGCCCGAACCTTCCTGTGGACGGCGGGCCTCCTTTGGATGGGCGGCGCCTGCCTCGCCAATGCCCGACGCTGCGGGCGCACCCATTGTCACTTCACCGGGCCGTTTTTTCTCTTGATGGCGCTCGCAAGCGCGCTTCATGGCTCCGACATCCTCGCGCTCGGGCCTCGGGGCTGGCTCTGGCTCGGGCTCGCGATCGTCCTGGGCACGGGCCTCCTGTGGTATCTGCCGGAGAAAATCTGGGGCCGCTTTCGAAGCGCGCGCATGACGCGCTCCTGACCAAAAGCGCGCCCTTAGAATCGAATGATCGGCATCGCGCGCGGCGCCCGCCGGCTGAGCAGCCGGCAGCCGGTTTCCGTGACCACGGCGTTTTCCTCATGGACGAGAATCTTGCCCCGCCCGAAACGCAGGCTCGGCTCGATGGTGAGCACCATGCCAGGGACGAGCTCGGTCGGATCGTCGGCACGGTTCGACGGGGGCTCGGTCATTACCTTGCCGAGCCCGTGGCCGAAGCGCCCGACATTGCCGATCGTGTAGCCGGCCTCCTCGAGCACCCGGGCTTGGGCGGCGAACAGGTCCGAGGCCCGGTTGCCGGGGCGGATCGCCCGGATGCCGGCATCGGTCGCCAGGGTGAGCGTATCCTGGGCGCGTTTGACCGCGTCCGTCGGAGGCCCGATGGCGATGTTGCGGTTGAAGTCGCAGAAATAGCCGCCGAGCCGCGAGCCGGTGTCGATCAGGAAGACATCGCCCTCGCGCAGCTTTCGATCGGTCGGGCCCATGATGATGCTGTGATAGCCGCCCCGCCCTGAGCCGATCGCGGTGTAGGGGGTCTTCTCGGCCCCGCGCAGCAGAATGTCCGCCTGGAACTTGCCGACCACGTCTCTTTCGCTGTCGCCCGGCTGGACCATGCCGGGCAGGGCATCGAAGGAATCCGAGACGATCTGGCAGATCTGGCGGATGCGCGCGACTTCCGCCGGCGACTTGACGAGGCGCAGCTCGCGCATCACCGACGCGCCATCGACCATGGTGAAGCGCCGGATCGTGCGGCGCAGACGGAGGAGATCGGCGACCGGCATGCCGATCCGGGTCTCGGGCCCGAGCTCGAAGCCGATCCGCCCGTAGCGCCGCCGCATCTTGCCGATCGCCCCACGAAGGAGGTCAAGCCCTTCGTTCTTCGGCCGGGGCGAGGGCCAGGTCTGGATATTCGCGACCCAGGAGGTGGCGCGCCAATTGCTCTCGCCGATCTCCGGGATCACGGCGAGCGGCGGGCCCACGCGAGGCAGCAGGAAATACCAGGGGCGCGTCGGGCTGTTCCAGGCGAACTGCGTGGTGAAGCCCGAGAGATATTCGAGGTTGGATTCCGAGGTGAGCAAGAGGCCGTCGAGCCTTGCCCCCGTCATCAGACGGCGCGCCCGCTCGGCGCGGTCTTCGAACTCGCGGCGGGTGAACTTCGCGATCGTCGGGCGTCGAGTCGTCATTCGGAGCGGCGGACTTGCTCATTAGCTTCCGGGCGCGGCGCGCTCTCGGTTAAGATAGAGGTTCATTCTAGGGAAGAACGGTCATTCGGAAAATGAAGTTTTACGATTGCGAAACCGCGCCGAGCCCCCGGCGGGCACGGATCTTCATGGCGGAGAAGGGGCTCGATATCCCCATTCAGCAGGTCGCTCTTCGTCACGACGAACAGCTCACGCCTGCCTTTCAGGCGATCAACCCGTGGTGCACCGTGCCGGTGCTCGAGCTCGACGACGGAACGCGCATCAGCGAGGCGATCGCGGTCTGCAGCTATCTCGAAGCGGCCTACCCCGAACCCCCGCTCATGGGCGTCGATGCGGCCGACAAGGGCATCGTCATGATGTGGGAACACCGCTTCGAGCAGGACGGTTTCTTCGCGGCGGCCGAGGCGTTGCGCAACCGCACGCCGGGCTTGAAGGGGCGCGCGATCACGGGGCCCGCGAATTACCCGCAGATCCCGGAGCTTGCAGAGCGCGGCTCGGCGCGGCTTGAGCACTTCTTCCGCCGTCTCGACGAGGCGCTCGAAGGCAAGGAATTCGTCGCGGGCCCGCGCTACACGATCGCGGACATCACCGCGCTCGTCAGCGTCGACTTCGCGGGCTGGCTGAAGCTCACGATCCCCGACGACTGCGCGCACGCCCGGCGCTGGTACGAAGCGGTCTCCGCGCGCCCGAGCGCGAAGGCGTAAGCCCTCCGCGGCGAGACGCCGGCGAAGGATTGCACTGCGCTGGGCGATCGACTCCCGGCTTGAGAGCCGCGTAGGATCATCGGCAGGGCGTGTGCGCCCGGCCAAGCGGAATGGGGGAGGGAAGGCGATGAAGGTCTACGAACTGGGCGCGCAGGACGGTATCGACTCCCTGCGCCTCGCGACGCGCACCGAACCCGCACCCGGCCCGGGCGAGGCGGTGGTCGAGTTCCACGCGAATTCCTTGAACTATCGCGACTACATGATCGTCGCGCGCATCCATAGCGGTAAGAAGCCGGAAGAGCGCATCCCGTTGAGCGACGGCGCGGGCGAGGTCATCGCCGTGGGCGAGGGCGTGAAGCGCGTCAAGCCCGGAGATCGCGTGGTCGTGAGCTTCTTCACGGGCTGGATCGACGGGCAGTTCGGGGAGCATTATTTCGGCACCGATCTGGGGGGCGGCTGTGACGGCACGCTCGCGGAGCAAGGCGTCTTCCCGGCCGAGGCGCTCGCGCCGATCCCGGATTGCTTGAGCTATGAGGAAGCGGCTTGTCTCCCTTGCGCGGCGCTGACGGCGTGGAACGCGCTGGTGGAGTTTGCCCGCCTCAAGCCCGGAGATACGGTTCTGCTGTTGGGCACCGGCGGCGTCTCGGTCTTTGGCCTGCAATTTGCACGCCTGTCCGGCGCTCGCGCGATCGTCACCTCATCGAGCGATGCCAAGCTTGCGCGCGCCAAGGAGCTCGGCGCGGACGCCCTCGTCAACTACAAGACCACCCCGGCGTGGGGTGAAGCGGTGCGTGAGCTCACCGGCGGGCGCGGGGCGGACGTCGTCCTCGAAACCGGCGGCTCGGCGACCCTCGAGCAGTCGATCGACGGGGCCGCTTCAAACGCGCGCATCGGTTTGATCGGCGTGCTCGGCGGGGTCGATCAAACCTGCAACCCGATCGGCATCCTTTGGAAGAACATCCACCTCAAGGGCATCTATGTGGGCAACCGGCGTATGCTCGAGGATATGATGCGCGCCATGGCGAGCGGGTCGTTGAAGCCGGTGATCGACAAGGCCTTCGCCTTCGATGAGGCGAAAGCGGCCTATCACCATCTCGCGAGCGGCGCTCATTTCGGCAAGGTGGTGATCGCTCGCGCATAGATCCGCTGGTGCTCGGGCGGAACGATCGGCTATGTAAAGGGCATCCGTCGTCGTCGGAAGCCGGCGGAAGGTAACGTTTCGCCATTGAACGGAATCGAGGGAGTGGGAGATGGGGCGACTTCAAGACAAGGTGGCGATCGTGACGGGCGCGGGCTCCGGCCTCGGGCGGGCGAGCGCCAAGCTCTTCGCCGCCGAAGGCGCCAAAGTCGTGGTCACGGACCTCAACGAAAAGGGCGGGCGGACGACGGTCAAGGAGATTACGCGCGACGGCGGCGAGGCGCTGTTCATAAAACAGGACGTCGCGAGCGAAGCCCAGTGGAAGAGGTTGATCGCGCGCACCGTCAAGACCTATGGGCGCCCCGACGTGCTGTTCAACAACGCCGGGATCCAATTTTCCAAGAATGTCGAGCAGACGACGCTCAAGGACTGGCGCCGGATCATGCGCGTCAATGTGGACGGCGTCTTCCTCGGCACCAAATACGCGATCGGCGCGATGAAGCGCGGCAAGCGTGGCGGCTCGATCATCAACATGTCGTCGACCTACGGGATGGTCGGCGACGACCTCAACGCCGCCTATTGCGCGACCAAGGCGGCGGTCATGAACTTCACCAAGGCCGCGGCGCTGCACTGCGGCAAGGCGGGCTATGGGATCCGGGTGAACTCGATCCATCCCGGCGCGATTCGCACGCCCCTGACGGACAGGGAGCTCGTGGACATCACGCGCAAGCGGAAACTCAAGGGGACGCAGGTCGCGCTGAAAGAGTGGGTGGCGATTCATCCCATCGGGCGCATCGGTGTGCCCGACGACATCGCCTATGGCGCGCTCTACCTCGCCTCGGACGAGTCGCGCTTCATGACCGGGGCCGAGCTCGTGATCGACGGCGGGATGCTGGCCCAGTAGGCGCTTCGATCGAGGCCGCACTGGACCCGCCCCGGGGGCGGTTTGCCATTATTTTTCACGAGCTTGTCCGGGAGCGGCGCCGAAGACGCCCCAATTGACAGGGCCGGAGACGGGCAGTCTAATAAGGAGGTTGGACACAATCCCGCGGCCCATGGAGGCAGGGAGGACGCGATGGCGTTGCTGAAACGATCGGCCTGGTACGACACGGCCCGGAACAACAGTTGGACCCCCAAATACGTCTCGTTCGAGGAACTTTACCCCCGTGAATTGAGCGACATCTTCGACCTGCCACTCGAGGAATGGGAGAAATTCGACGAGCCCTACAAGGACACCTTTCGGGACTACGTCCACGTCCAGCGGGAAAAGGACGCCTACGCCTACTCGATCCGCTCGGCGCTCGAGCGCTCGAAGCTCTATGACGTCGCCCATCCGGGTTGGCGCAATCTGGTGAAGGCCCATTACGGTGGCGTCTCGATCGTCGAGGCGTCCGCCGCCATTCTGCAGGGCCGCTTCGCGCGCTTCTCGAAGTCGCCGGCCATGCGCAGCATCTGCGTGCTCGGCATGTTGGACGAAATCCGCCACGCCCAGATCCACTTCTGGTTCGCCTACGAGCACATTCGCAAGGATCCGCAGTTTGACTGGGCGATCAAGGCCTATCACACGAAGAACTGGGTCGCGATCTCGGTCATTCATATGCTCGATGACCTCGAGCAGCGCGACGTCGTCTCGTCGACGATCATGACCAATCTGATCTTCGAGGTGGCCTTCACGAATCTTCAATTCATCGCCCTTTCCGCCGACGCCGAACGGAGCGGTGACCACACCTTTGCGCACTTCCTCCAGAGCATCCAAACCGACGAGGCGCGTCATTCCCAAATCTGCCTGCCGGTCATTCGCATGATGATGCGTAATGGCAAGAAGGCGGAGGCCCAGGAGGTCATGGATATTGCCTTCTGGCGCATGTATCGCATATTCGCGCTGGTCTCGGGCAACGCCATGGATTACGGCACACCGCTGCACGCGCGGGAGCGTTCTTTCAAGGAGTTCATGCAGGAGTTTGTCGTCACCCAGTTCGAGCGCCAGATCGTCGATCTCGGGCTCGACCGGCCGTGGTATTGGGACATCTTTCTGCGCGACATCGAGACCTTCCACCATCAGCAGCATATCGGCATCTGGCTCTGGCGCTGCACGCTGTGGTGGGACGACTGCGCCGGCGTGACCGCGCCCGAGCGCGCGTGGCTGGAGGAGAAATACCCCGGCTGGAGCAGAACTTACGGCCGGCTCTGGGATGTGATCGCCGAGAACGTCGCCGAGGGGCGGCTCGAGAAGACCATTCCGCAAGCCGGCGCGCTCATCTGCAACATGAGCCAGCTCGCCATGAGCGGTCAGTGCGGCGACGAGTGGGACGTCAAGGACTACTATCTCGATCACGAAGGAAAGCGTTACCACTTCGCCTCTGAGGTCGACCGCTGGATCTTCACGCGCAACCCGGACCGGTACAAGGATTACCCGTCCTTCACCGACCGCGAGCTCGCCGGCGAAATTCCGGAAGGGCTCCACGGCTTCCTGACCTTCATGGGATTGCAGCCCGGCTACGACACGGGCACCTGCGCCCATGGCTACTCGTGGATCAAGGACTACTACCCGAAGGAAGCCGCGGAATAAACCAAGCGCCAAAGTGGAAGTGACGGACCGATAGATAAGTCGGGTCACGGAAGGGAGAGGTCAGCGTCGTGTCGAGCGAACATAAACATGTCGCGTTCAATTTCG
>JAPUJA010000259.1 GCA_027296525.1 Pseudomonadota bacterium
TGGTGGTGGTAGACGGGCGTTTCGAGGCCCAGGAGTGCCTGGAGCAGGCGGTGGATATGGGTCGCCTCGAAGAGGTCCTCCCCGCGGGTAATCAGCGTGACGCCCTGGAGGTGATCGTCAAGCGTAACCGCCAGATGATAGCTCGTGGGCGCGTCCTTGCGCGCGAGCACCACATCGCCCGCCGCCTCAGGGCGGGCCTCGATCGGCCCCCGCGCGCGCGCGCTCCAGCTGAGCGGGCCCGCGACGTCTATGGCCTTCGCCATGTCGAGGCGGAGCGCGTAGGCGGCCCCCTCTTGAATGCGCCGCTCCCGCTCGCCCGGCGTCAGGCCACGGCAAGTGCCCGGATAGACGAAGCCGTCGGCGCCGTGGGGCGCGGCGCCCGCGCGCGCGACCTCGGCCTGGATTTCCTTTCGCGTGCAGAAGCAGGGATAAAGGAGCGCCATCTCCTGAAGCGTATGAAGCGCGGAGCGGTAATCGTCGAAATGCTCCGACTGCCGGCGCACCGGCGTCTCCCAGCTTAAGCCGAGCCAGGCGAGGTCCTCATAGATCGCGCTCTCGTATTCCGCCCGGCAACGGGCGCGATCGATATCCTCGATGCGGAGCAGGAAGCGCCCGCCCTCGCGGAAAGCGACGAGGGCCGAGAAGGCGTGCCCGAGATGGAGGTGACCCGTCGGGCTCGGGGCGAAGCGGGTAACGGTCATGGTCCGGTGGCTCTTGTCGCGGGCGAAGGCTGCGGCCATGATCGGCGGCCTTTGGTGAATGGTCAAGGAGCGTGCGAGGGGGTGCGATCCGCCGCTTTCGGGGCCCGAGCGCCCACCCGCCTCCGGTCGCGCGGCGCGCGCGCTCGTCGTCCTGCTGCACGGTATCGGCGCGGACGGCGGGGACTTGATCGAGCTCGCGGGCCCCTGGTCGAGACTCCTGCCGGACGCCCATTTCATCGCCCCCAACGGGCCCGAGGCTTGCGACAGGGCGCCCCAGGGCTATCAGTGGTTCTCGCTCAGGGACGACGCGCCGGAGGCCCTGCTCGAGGGTGTCAGCAAGGCGGCGCCCCGGGTCGATGGCTTCCTCGATGCGATGCTCGCGCGGCTCGGGCTGGCCGAGGACCGGCTCGTGCTCGTCGGATTCTCCCAAGGCACGATGACGGCCCTCCACCTCGCGCCCCGGCGCGCAAGGCCGCTCGCCGGGGTGATCGGCTATTCGGGCGCGCTGGTCGCGCCCGAGCGCCTCGAGGGCGAGGTCCGGTCGCGCCCGCCGGTGTTGCTCGTGCACGGCGACCAGGACCCCGTGGTGCCCGTCGAGGCTCTGCTGGCCGCAGCCGGGGGCTTGGGCAAAGCCGGGGTGACGGTCATCTGGCATGTCAGCCCGGGGGTCGGCCACGGCATCGACGGCCAAGGGCTCGAACTCGGCGGCCGGTTCCTCGCCTCGGTCTTTGAGGAACCCGGCCGATCGCTATGAAAAGCCATATTTTTCTGGCCTTGCGCCGATTTTTTGGCTATTCCCTTTGACCAATTAGAAAGGGAGGGGGCTTAAAATCCCGCTTGAGCCGAGAGCCCCAAGGGAGAGAGCCGTTTCGTGTCGCTCATGCCGAACAGCTGCCCGGCGCTGGTGCTGAACGCCGATTACCGGCCGCTCAGTTATTTCCCGCTGTCGACCTGGTCGTGGCAGGACGCGGTCAAGGCCGTCTTCCTCGAGCGGGTGAGCATCCTCTCGGAATACGAGCAGGTGGTTCACTCACCCAGCCGGGAGTTCCCGCTCCCGAGCGTGGTTGCGCTCAAGACCTACATTCCCGCGACCAAGCGCCCGGCCTTCACCCGCTTCAACGTTTTCCTGCGCGATCGTTTCTCCTGCCAATATTGCGGTGAGGCGCTGCCGGCCGAACGCCTCACCTTCGATCACATCGTGCCGCGTTCGCGAGGCGGGCGGACGACCTGGGAGAACGTGGTCGCGGCGTGTTCGGGCTGCAATCTGATGAAGGGCAACCGCATCCCGGCGGAAAGCCGCATCTATCCGAGGACGCGCCCGCGCATGCCGACCATGCGCGAGCTCCAGGCGGTCGGGCGCACCTATCCCCCGCGCTATCTGCACGAGAGCTGGCACGACTTTCTCTACTGGGATTCCGAACTCGACGCCGATTGAGCCGCTTGGCGCAAGGCTCTAGAGGCGCGTCGAGAGCCAGATCGCGAGACGCGTGCCGCCCTTGATCGCGGCCGAAAGCACCCCATAGCCCGGCGCCTGCTCGGCGCCCATCTCGAGCGCGGTGTCGTGATGGGCGCGCTCATCCTCGCGAAACTCCTCGATCACATCGCGAAGCTCGACCTCATCCTCGCCGAGCTTCGCCGCCTGCCTGGCATAATGCTCGCCGATGACCTCTTCCACGGCGACGGTGCAGGCCATGGCCGCGCGCTCGCCCAAGAGCGCCGTGCCCGCGCCGAGCGCGAAGCCCGTCAGGTGCCAGAGGGGGCTAAGCAGCGTCGGACGCACGCGGCGTTCGAAGAGAAGTTCCTCGAAGGTTTTGAGGTGGCTCTGCTCCTTTTCCGCCATCTTGCGGATGGCCTCGGCCGCCGGACCGTGACGCAGCACGGCGAGCTGGCCGTCATAGATCCGCATCGCGCCGAACTCGCCGGCGTGATCGACCCGGATCATGCGGGCGAGCAAGGTCTCGGGCTCGGGATCGCCGGGCAGGCGATCCTCGCCCGTCACCTTGGGTGTCGTCGGCGTCGTTCGATGGTTCACGTCCAACTCTTTCTCCCCCGGGCCGCGGCCGCGATGGCGAGGCCGGCAAGCAGAAAGGAGGCCACGGCGTTCCACGCGGCCATGGAAAGGCCGAGGAAGATCCAGGCTGGCTTGTCGCAGCGCACGATGGGGCGGTTCACGATCAAGTCGCGAAGCTCCTCGAGGCTTTCGACATGGCCGACCGGGCTCTGGCAGCCGGTCGGCCCGACGAAGATCCCCTGCTCGACCCCGACATGATAGAGCGCGAGCGCGAGGCTTGCGATAAAAACCGCGCCGGTCGCGCCGACGAGCAAGCGCACGATCCCGGTTCGGCGCGCGAAGATGAGCGCAAGGCCCGAGAGCAGGATCGCGGCCCCGTAGGGGTAGCGCTCGTAGATGCAGAGGAGGCAGGGCTCGAGGCCCCCGGCATGCTGGAAGAGGAACGCCGTGCCGAGCACGCCGACGGAGGCGGCCAGCAGCAAGGCGGAGAGCCCCCGTGTCAGGGGTGGCGCGGGGGGCTCTTGAATGAGGTGCATCGGGTTCACGTCGACTTTATTTAAATAACAAATCTGACGATCAGGAAACCGCCGAGCAGGAGGACGAAGAAGAGCGCGACCAGCCAGGGCAGGTAACGCTCGATGAAGTTTCGAAGGGGCTCGCCGAAATACCACAAGAGCCCCGCGACGAGGAAGAAGCGAAAGCCGCGGGCGGCGACGGAAGCGGTGATGAAGACACCGAGATCGAGTCGCGTCACCCCGCTCGCGATGGTGATGACCTTGAAGGGGAAGGGCGTCACCCCCGCCATCGCCACGATCCAGGCGCCCCATTCATTGTAATAGGATTGGAAGGAGGTGAACTTGTCGAGATGTCCGTAGAAGGCGAGGAGATCGCGCCCGAAGGCCTCGAAGAAGAGGGCGCCGATCGCGTAGCCCGCGAGCCCGCCTGCGACCGAGCTCGCCGTCGTGACGCCGGCGATCACCCAGGCGCGCCGGCGCTGGGCGAGCACCATCGGAATGAGGAGCAGGTCGGGGGGAATCGGAAAGA
>JAPUJA010000026.1 GCA_027296525.1 Pseudomonadota bacterium
CCGACCGGATTCGGAAGCGGCGGCGCGCTTCGCGAAGAAGACGTGCCATGGGAGAGCGCCATGCAGGATCACGCGGAGATCGTCATCATCGGCGGCGGCGTCGTCGGCTGCAGCATCGCCTATCACCTGACCAAGCGCGGCAAGAGCGATGTCCTGCTGCTCGAGAAGAGCGGCCTCAGCCAGGGCGCGACCTGGCACGCCGCCGGGATCGTCGGCCAGCTCCGCCCCTCCCGAAACCTGACGCGGATGCTCCAGCGCTCGATCGCCCTCTATGGGCAGATCGAGAAAGAGACGGGGATGACGGTCGACTGGCGCCAGGTGGGCAGCCTGCGCATCGCCTCCTCCAAGGAGCGCATCAACGAGTACAAGCGGGCGGCGACGATCGCGAAGAGCTTCGGGCTCGACCTTCAGATTCTCGGCCCCAAGGAGACCCAGGCGCTCTTCCCCATCATGTCGCTCGAGGGCGTCGAGGGCGCCGCCTACCTCGCCTCCGATGGCCAGGTCGATCCGGCGAGCGTCTGCCAAGCGATCGCCACGGGCGCGCGCAAGGGCGGCACCAAGATCGAGGAGGGCGTGCGCGTTACGGGCTTCACGGTCAAGAATCGCCGCATCACCCAGGTCGAAACCGACAAGGGAACCATCAAGGCGGAGATTGTCGTCAACTGCGCCGGCATGTGGGGCCGCGAGATCGCGGCGCTCGCGGGCGTTCACTGCCCGGCCCTCGCGCTCGAACATCAGTACCTCGTCACCAACCCGGTGCCCGACCTGCCCAAGGGCATCCCGGCGGTGCGCGACCCGGACCTCATCAGCTATTGGCGCTTCGATCCCTCGGGCATCATGGTCGGGGGTTGGGAACCCGACACCCTTCCCTTCGGTCAAGACGGTATCCCCCCGGACTTCGCCCAGCAGCTTCTGCCGGAGAACTTCGACCGATTCGAGCAGATCGCGGAGCGCGCCGCCAAACGCACGCCGATTCTGAATGAGGTCGGCGTGCGCCAACTCATTAACGGCCCGATCCCCTACTCGGCCGACGGCGAGCTCGTCATGGGCCGGCACCAGGAGCTCGACAACTTCTACGTCTGCACCGGCTTCCTCTATGGAATCGCCGGCGGTCCGGGCGCCGGCGAAATGATGGTCGAATGGATTCTGGACGGCCGCCCGAGCCTCGACCTCTGGCCGCTCGATGTGCGCCGCTTCTACCCGCACCACAACGCCAAGGCGTTCATGTTCCCGCGCGCCGTCGAGCTTTACGGCAAGCACTACACCATGAAATGGCCGCTCGAGGAGCATGAGAGCGCGCGCGGCATTCGCCGGAGTCCCCTCTATTGGCCGCTCAAGGAAAAAGGCGCGGTGTTCGGCTCGAAGGCGGGCTGGGAGCGCGCCAACTGGTTCGCCCCCGAAGGCGTCGAGCCCGTGGACAAGCCCTCCTTCGGGCGCGCCAACTGGTTCGAGCCTGTGGCCGAAGAGCACCGCGCCGCGCGCGAGCGTGTCGCGATCATCGATCTCAGCTCCTTCGCGAAGATGGAGGTTTGGGGCCCGAAGGCGCTTGAAAGCCTCCAGTGGCTCACCACCGCGAACCTCGACCGGCCGGCGGGTCGTTCGGTCTATACCCAGCTCTGCAACGAGCGGGGCGGCATCGAGGCCGATCTCACGATTTCGCGCCTCGACGACGATCGATTCTACATCGTGACCGGGAGCGCCTTCGGCCCCCATGATTTCGGCTGGATCAACGCGCACTTGCCGACCGACGGTTCGGTCACGAGCCACGAGGTGACCTCGGCCCACGCCGTGCTCCATATCTGCGGACCGCGTTCGCGCGCGCTCCTGGAAAGGGTCGCGGAGGCCGATGTTTCGGGAAACGCGCTCCCCTACGCCCACTGCCGCGAGATCGTTCTGGGCGCCGCTCCGGCCCTCGCCATACGCCTTTCCTATTCGGGCGAGCTCGGCTACGAGCTTCACCTGCCCACCGAGTACGCGGCGCACGTCTACGAGCTCCTGTGGGAAGCCGGCAAGGAGTTCGGCCTGGCCAACATCGGTTATCGTGCCTACGACTCGCTTCGCATGGAGAAGGGCTACCTCGCCTGGGCGGGCGATATCTCACCCGACTATTCGCCCTATCACGCCGGCCTCGGCTCTTTCGTGTCGCGCACGAAGGGCGATTTCCTGGGTCGCGCGGCGCTCGAAAAGATCCGCGAGGAGGGCCCGGGCGAGCTCTTCTGTCACTTCACCCTCGAGGAGCCCGCCGACGTTTTCGGCGGCGAGGCGATCCTGCGCAAAGGCGAGGTTATCGGCATTACGACCAGCGGGAATTTCGGCCACACGGTCGGCAAACCCATCGTCATGGGCTATGTCCCGGCCGAGCAAGCGGGCCATACCGACTACGAGGTCGAGGCCTTCGGCGAAGCGGTGCCCGCCACGCGCCACGACGCGCCCATCTACGACCCCAAACGCGAGCGCTTAATTGCCTAGCATTGGGGAGAGATCCTCATACTGAGCCTGTCGAAGTGCGAGGACCGAGTGACGGGCTCATGACAGCGGGTACCTGGATGGACATGTGATGAACGCCAAGGAAAATCAAATGGACCATGTGCGCGCCTTCATGAGCAATGTTCCGTTGTTCGTCGGCCAAGAGCAGAGCGCCACGATCGAGCAGATCGGAGGGCTCACGAACCAGAATTTCAAGATCGCGATCGACAGCGGAACCTATGTGCTGCGCATCCCGGGCAAGGGGACCGAGGAGTATTTCGACCGCAACGCCGACGAGCAGGCGGCCCGGATCTGCTCGGAGGAGGGCGTCGGTGCCGAGCTCGCCTTTTACGATGCCGCAAAGGGGATTCAGGTGACGCGATTCGTCGAGGGATCGGTGCCGATGTCGACCGAGCTCCTGAAGCAGGATCACGACATGATCCGTCGCGCAGCCAGGGCGTTCCGGCTCCTCCACACCTGCGGACGCCCCTTCCTGCTGCGCTTCGACAACTTCGAGAAGATGGAGGAATATGCGGCCATCCTGCGCAAGTACAACGCCGATCTTCCGGAGGGCTACACAGAGGTGCAAAAGGAGGCCGAGGCCGTGCGCGAGGCGCTGAACGCCAATCCGCCGCCGCTCGCGCCCTGCCACAACGACCCCGCGCCCGAAAACCTCGTCGATACCGGGACACGCGCCTATATCCTCGACTGGGAATTCGGCGGCAACAACGATCCCATCTGGGATCTCGGCGATTTTGCCGTCGAATCCGCTTTCGACGACGAGCAGGACCGGATCCTTCTCGACGCCTACTACGACGGCGACGTGCCCGAGGCGATGCACTCCCGGCTGATTCTCCAGAAGGCGATGGTTTTCCTGTTATGGACCCTCTATGGCGTCATGCAGGTGGTCTACAAGAACCTCACGGCGGCCTATCACTTCCCGAGCTGGTGGCACTACGCCATGGACCGTTTCACCCGCTGCCAGGGAATCATGAACGGTCCCGATTTCGAGCGCCATCTCGAGGCCGTGCGCAAGGGCTGAGACCGGTCAGGCCCCGAGGGCGCTCGGCTCGTCGGCCCTAGCGCCGGTCCTGGCGCAAATAGATGAGCACGAGGCTCGAGGGCGCCGGCGACTTCTCGCCGCGCAGGATCGTCGGGATGAT
>JAPUJA010000260.1 GCA_027296525.1 Pseudomonadota bacterium
CTCGGCGACCTTCGGCTGATCAAATCGGCGCGCGAGATGGCTTGTCTGCGCGAGGCAGCCCACTACGCCGAGGCGGGCCTTTCTGCGGCGCGCCGCGCCCTGAAACCGGGGCAAACCGAGATTGCGCTCGCGGGCGAGATCGAAGCCGCCATGCGCACAGCAGGAAGCGATTACTGGGCGATCCCGACCGAGCTCGCGAGCGGACCGCGCACGGCTTGCGGCCATGGCACGCCGCGCGAGCGGGTGATCGAACGGGGCGACCTCGTGCATGTCGAATTCGCGGGCGTCCGACGGCGTTACCACGCGGTGGCCGTCCACACGCTGGCGCTGGGCGAGCCGGGAGCCCGGGTGCGCGAGCTCTACGAACTGACGCGTCAATCGTTGCGCTCGGGGCTCGCCGCCGTCGAGCCGGGGGTGGCGGTCGCCGAGGTCGAAGAGGCGTCCCTCGAACCGCTCCGCAAGCGCGGCCTCGAGGGCCAGGCGATGATGCGTTTCGGCTACGGAATCGGGATCGCCTATCCGCCCGTATGGCTCGAGACCCTTCAGATCAGCCGCGGGGTCGACCGGACCCTCGAGCCCGGCATGGTCTTCGTGCTGCATGCCTGTGTCGAATCGCCTGAGGAAGGCTTGGGGGCAATCCAGGGGGGGACCTACGCGCTCACCAGCTTCGGGCTCGAGACGCTCGTGGGCGGGGGCGATGTTCCGCTCGAGGTCGTTGTCCCCGAAAGGTGAAGGGCGCCGGTCCGCTGGTGGCTCCTGGGGGGAGAGGCCTCCCGGCGGATCGGCGCCCTGTCCTCCCTGGCCCGAAGCAGCGCTTGTGACAGTCGGTTCGCTTAGGGCCGTCTCCGATCCGGTTCTTTAACGAGCACGCGTCTAGGCCGCGGACATGCCGAGCGGCTGACGCCATTTCGGCAAGGCCAGATGATGGTCGCCCTGGCCGCCGCCCTGTGCGTCGTCGTGCCGCTCCCACACGCCGGACGAGCCGTAGACCCAGTGGTAACCGCACTCCTTGAGCCAGGAGGCGATGCGTTCGGGCGGCTCCTTCATGATCAACTGACCATCCGCAACGTCGTAAACTTCGAAGTTGAACGTCTCAAGGGGCTCCGAACGGCACCGCAAGACGACTTTTTCCGGAAAGGCGTTGGTCATCTGAGTATCTCCCTTGCCGTCGATCGGCAAATTGCTCATCCGATTCTCCGATAAAAATGGAGCCGGTTTTGCGCCCGGCCCCTTAGCAGATTTGTAAGTTTATTTTCCATGAATTTCATAGAAAATCAAGATTAAGGACAGTTAACCATGGCGTATTTCTTGGTTAATGGAAGAACAGTTAACTAATATTCTGCGTTTTTCTCTTGAATTTCATAGTGTGCATCGCGCGAATTGGACGGCGGGAGAGGTGAATTCGACCGCTCCGTCTTGCGCGCCGCTTGCTCGAAATGCCATGCATTTGCAGAGGATGCGCTCGAGGGGGCGGTTATCGCGGGTCGGCCGAAAAGTCGCCTTTCGGTGAATCGGATTCTTCCGCTAGAATGGTGTCGGTTTCGATTCGCCAGTAGGCCGATGACCGTTCGTACCGCAAAGTTTCGTATTGGGCAGATCGTCCGCCACCGGGTCTATCCGTTTCGCGGCGTCGTGTTCGATGTCGACCCCATCTTTTCGAACACCGACGAGTGGTGGCTCTCGATTCCCGAGGAGGTTCGTCCGCAGAAGGATCAGCCTTTCTATCATCTCCTGGCGGAAAACGCGGAGACCACCTACATCGCCTACGTCTCGGAGCAGAATCTTCTGTTCGACGAAAGCGGAAGGGAAGTATCCCATCCGCAGGTCGGCGAGATGTTTGCCGGCATGAGGGACGGCAGCTACGTCCTGCGCCGCGAGCGCGCAAACTGACCTCACATCAAACAGGGTGGCGCGCGCGACCGAGGGACGTGCCGCCGTCAGGTTTTGATCAGGTCGGGGAGAGCGCTCACGCCGGCGCTTCCCGGAAAGACGATCCGCTCGATCCCATCTCTCGGGAGCTCGAGATGCCAGGCGAGCACGGACTTCCAAACCGCGTGGAGATCCGTGGTCGGGGTGAGATCGCGGCCCCCGTAAAGCCGGTCGCCTGACAGCCCCGGCCAGTCGGCGATCACGCGCCCGCCCGCAACGGCGCCGCCGAGGAGGAAGACGGCACCCGCGGTACCGTGGTCGGTCCCGCCGGTGCCGTTGACGGCGACGGTGCGCCCGAATTCAGTCACCACGGCGACGACGGTGTCGCGCCAGATCGCGCCGGAGGCCTCTTTGAACACAGCCAGCCCCTCGTCGAGTCCGGCGAGTCGCCCGGCGAGTCGCCCGGTGAGGAGGCCTTGGTTTGCATGAGTGTCCCACCCGCCGGCTTCGAGCACGGCGACGCGCGGCCCGTTCGGGTCGGCCAGAAACCTCGCGAGGCTCTCGGCGACACCCGTTAAAGCCTTGGCGTCCTGGCGGCTGCGGCGGGTGTCTTGCTTGCCGATGATCTCGTCGCTCATCTCTTGCAAGCGGATCGCTTCGGTGAGTGCGGGCCCGAACAGCAGATCGTCACGGTAGAGCGTGGCGAGGCGGGAGAGAAAATCATCGTCCGCCGCCGGGAGAGCCTGAACCGGACTCCAGGAGCCGACGGGCGTGGGGCCGCGCAAGACCAGCGGCACGCTCTGGCCGATCGCGAGACCGAGCTGGCGCTCCGACGACATAAGGCCGAGCGCCCGGTTGAGCCAACCGTCGGTCGCACCGTTCACCCTCGCGGTGCCGTTTTCGAGCAGGTTCTGCCCGTCGAAATGCGAGCGCGACCGGTAAGGGGTCGCCACGGCGTGAACGACGAGAAGCTCACCCGCCCGAAACATCCCGTGAAGCGCCGAGAGAGACGGATGCAGACCAAAAAAGCCGTCGAGGTCGAGCGCGCCCTCGGCGGCATCCGGATCATCGAACGCGAGGGAGCCCCGTTGGGCGTGGTAATCGGGATCGGCGTAGGCAGGCACGGAGGCGAGTCCGTCCAAGCCGCCGCGCAAGATGACGAGCACGAACCGCCGCTCGGTCGGCGCGTCGGCGACGGCAAGGCGAAGGCCGTTGGCCATGACGGCGGTCGCCGAGCCGCCGGCCAGGAGCTTGAGTGCGGTCCGGCGCGAAATCATCGGCTCACCTCCTTTGGAATTCGGGGCTCGCGAGGACGAGGGCGATGGCCTCGGCCTCGGAGGGCGCGCGCTCGATGGTCAGGCGCGTTGACGCCGAAACGATGGGCTCAATGGTCGTTGCCACCAGCACTTCGTGTGCGCGATGACCGGCGAGGCGCCGCCCGAGCGCCAGCGCCCACTCCGCCCGGCTGAGCGTGGCGCCCGGTCCGATCCAGTGCTCACCCGTGTCGGGCCAGCCGGCGGGCGACGGGGCTGCGAAGGGCGCCTGACCCAGGAGTTCGAGCGAGCCGACGAGCCTTTTCGAATCCGCGTCGACGCCGGTTGCCCGCAGAGCCGAGACGACGAAATCGTTGGGCGTCTTCACCTTGGCGGTGGGGTTTGCCCAAGCCGCGTCTTCTTGCACCAGGCTCCGGGCGAGGGCCGCGAGATCGCCCTCTGTGTCACGGAAGATGGTCGCGAGACGGGAGACGGCGCCATCCGGCGGTTCATCGGCGATGAAGTGACGCGCGAGCTTGGTCGCGATGTGCCGCGCCGTCGAAGGATGGCGCGTGAGCGCGGCAAATGCGGTCTTGCCCTCCTCGATTCCGCTTTCCGGGTAGCGAACGCCGAGGAGAGTCTTTGCGCCGGGTTCGTGGGCCCGGGCGTGGAAAGCGAACCCGCCCGGCACGTCATCGCGCTGTCGACCGATCGACCAGCCGGTCAAGATCCGCGCGAGTTCCGTTACGTCCTCCTGCGCATAGCCGCCATCGACGCCGAGCGTGTGCAGCTCGAGGATTTCGCGGGCGAGGTTTTCGTTCAGCCCTCGATGGCGCCGTTTGCCCGCAGGCGAGTTCGGGCCGATGGACTGCACGTTGTCGAGGTAGAGAAGCATCGCCGGATGGTGCAGGACGGCCGACAGCATGTCCTCGAAACGCCCCACGACATGGGGTCGGATCGCCTCGCGCTCATAGGCGCCGGCGATCGCGAAGAGATGCGGCTTCTTCACGGAAACGGTGAAATGATTGGACCAAAAAGCGACGAGCCGCTCGTGGAAAGGATCGCCGGCCTCGATCTGGGCGCGCGTACGGAGTGCGACCTCCTTCCTATGCGCCATGCGTCTGGCCTTGCGCGCGGCCATCTTCTCCTCTCCGCTCTGCCTGCGCGCGGCACCGAGGTCGGTCAGGTAATCACGGCTCGAAGGGAGGCCCGCGAGCGCGCTGGGCGGCAAGTCCAGAGGGACAATTTGTTCCACCAGCCAGGCGCGCGGGTCGGCGGCAATCCGCTCCTGTTCGCCCGGCTTGGGGCCCAAGCCGAAACGCGTCGTGGCGATGAAACTGGCGGCTGTCGCCATCCTCTTCGATCCGTCCGCCGCTTCAGTCGGCCAGGCGCCGCCGCGCTTCCGGGCTCAGACTTTCCGCGGCGTCGGCGATGGCTCCTTGCAGAACGGCCTGGAACGCGTTGGTTCGCGCGCGCAGGTCGGCGAAAGCGGCGTCCAGGGCCTCACGGTCGAACCGGTCGGCGTTCAGGATCGGCCGTAGTTTCTGCCGGGCGATTTTCACCTCTTCCCGCGCCGCCCGGAGGTCGGCGCGATGTTCTTGGAACGCGACGCGGAAGAGCCGCCGCTCGTCGGGTTCGAGCCGTGCCGTCATGCGCCCCAGGAGAGCTTGAACCGGTCGCTCGATCGGCCGGCCGCGCGACGC
>JAPUJA010000261.1 GCA_027296525.1 Pseudomonadota bacterium
AGCCCCGAGACCGAGAAGTTCGACCTCTCGAGCCTCAAGTTCTGCATCTCGGGCGGCGCGCCGCTGCCGCTCGAGGTCAAGACGACATTCGAAGAAATCGCGGGTTGCACGCTGGTCGAGGGCTATGGGCTGACCGAGGCGGCGCCTGTTTGCACCATCAACCCCATCGGCGCCCTCAACAAGCCGGGCTCGGCCGGTCTGCCGATCCCGGGAACCGTGATCGAGATCGTCTCGCTCGACGATCCGCATCTTCTTGTCGGGACCGGCGAGAAGGGCGAGATCTGCGTCACCGGCCCTCAGGTCATGCAGGGCTACTGGATGCAGGAGGAGGAGAGCGAGACCGCGCTGGAGGACGGCCGGCTCCACACTGGCGACGTGGGTCACATCGACGAGGACGGCTACGTCTTCATCTCCGACCGCATCAAGGACCTGATCATCACCGGCGGATTCAACGTCTATCCCCGCATGGTCGAGGAGGCGGTCCAGCACCATCCGGCGGTCGACGACGTCGCGGTGTGCGGCGTGCCGTCGAGCCATCACGGCGAGATCGTCAAGGCTTTCGTGGTGCTGCGCCCGGGCGAGAAGCTCAAGGCGGCGGAGCTCCGCGCCTTCCTCAAGGATCGGCTGGCGAGTTTCGAGATGCCGAGGCGCATCCAATTCATCAGGGCGATCCCCAAGAACATGCTGGGCAAGCCGTTGCGCCGCGAGTTGGTGGCGCGCGAATGGCGCAAGGCCGGCCTCGAGCGCACCACCGATTCCGAGCGTGAAGGAGCGACTCCATGACGATCGACGACATCGCCGGCGATTTCCGCGCTCGGGCGGGCGAGTTCACCGGGCTCAAGGCGCGCGTGATGTTCGATCTCGGCGACGACGGCAGCCTCGTGGTGGACGCCACCGAGGCGCCGCCCCGGATCTCGGTCGAACCGTGCGAGGCCGACTGCACCATCCGCCTCTCGCTGGCCAATCTGGAGAAGCTGATGGCAGGCAATTTGAGCCCGACGCTCGCCTACGCCATGGGCAAGCTCAGGATCGAGGGCTCCATGGGTCTCGCCATGAAAATCGCCGCGCTCTTGGACGACGACTGATCGCGGTCGGGAGCAGTCGAGCCTAGGACTGCAAGAAGAACCGACGATGTGACAAGGGGGGTGAGGGCCTGCCCGGCGGCGACAATATGGGCTGCTTCGGTGCTCCTGCTGGCTGCTTGCGACGCATCACTGTCCCCGTTCATCCTACAAGCTAGCGGATCAAGATCGGTGTGTCGCTTGCATTCCACGATCCCCACGGTCGAGATTCGCTACAACCGCTGGACGACGACACCCGAGATGGTGAAACAGTTGGCGAACGAAGCGTGTGCCAAAAAGGGCGGACATGCGATGGTCGTCCGGTATTTCAAGCTGCAATGTGCGCTGGTCGCACCGGTCAGCGGCATCTTCGAATATCACTGAAATCGTAATTTCACCGCGATCGCAGATATAGGCGCTGACGATTTCGTTGTCGACGCTGAGCGCTTCCTATCAGACACACTATTCGGGAAATCGGGGTTTGTAGGCGACAAGGGTGATGGAATAGGGTGGCCAGGAGGTCAATTTCGAAATTAAAGGATCGACAAAAGGCGGCAGGATTCGAAACGGCAATATGACTAACCATGCTGCACCGTAATGAACAGTCGAGAGATAACGCAACATTCTAGTCAGCATGTGGCTCAGAAAGCCGGTACAATAGGATATTTCCTCGACGACGTATCCCGATTCCCGGCACAACTCGATAAGCATCGCCGGGGTATATCCGCGCCTAACGTGACCGCCTGTCTCCTCCACTGATACCGGACCCATTTCTTCCGGCGTGACGGCAATGTAATAATAGTAGGGAGCCGTCAGCAGAAGCCGGCCGCCCATTTTCAGGCATTCATTCAGGTCGCGCATCACTTTAAGGTCATCAATGATGTGTTCGATGGTTTCAGTGCAGACGACGACATCGAATGTGTTCTTCAGGTCATGGTGTTCGTCCAGCCGCCGAAGATCGACCTCTCTGAACTGCGCTTGGTCCGAACCTATCGAAACCGCCCTTTGCCGAGCTTTTTCGACCTCGGCCGTATCGAAATTGACGCCGATGACCTTGTAGCCTCGCCTAGCGGCTGAATTGCTGAACGCACCAGAACCGCATCCGGCGTCAAGCAACCAGTCATTGTTACGAGTTTTGGGTAACCTACGGCGCAACCAGAGCCAGCGGTCGAGCACCATGGTATCGCCGAAAATCAGCCCCGCGCCCGGGCCGAAAATCTTGAACAGCATTTTTACAGGGTAGGATGAAAACCCCAAATCCGAGCCTCCGACATCGAATCATGATGGCTCATGTATAGACAAAGGACGTTTGGTTTGACAATGGCCGGATCCGTTTATCGGCGATCGTGGATTCGCCGGAAGAGGACGAAAATGAAGGCGATCCGAGCCCCCATGGCGCTGCTCACGACCCGCGAAGGCCGCGCCGGCATTCCGTTGGCGGGCGCCAGGGAGGCGGAATTCGGTTTGTCGACGGAAGCGATGACGGCCCGGTCGACCAACTCTCGGCTGGTCGAGGGCCGAAACCGGGTTCAAGCCACCGTCACCGCCGTGCGCCCGCTCGATCCGTAATAGGCTCGCGGTCTTGCGCGGGGCGCCGGAGAAATTGAAATTTGCGCGCCCATTCGGGAGATTCTATAGATATCGGCCATGGTCATGGATCCGGCTGAACAATGGTCGATCAACCTCACCGCGGGCGGGTACGAGCACCGTTGCCAAGACAAGGATGATCTCAAGCAGATCAAGCGCCTCGGCTCGGCGTGGCGTCGTATCCTCGGCGCCACGAGGCTCGCCCCTCCCGCCTCCGCTTTCGAAATTGGATGTGGTGGCGCCCGAAATCTCGCCAAGCTCGCGCTAAATGGCTTCTCCGTCGGTGGTATCGACCTTTCTCGGGCCGTACTCGCCCGGGCCAAGCAATTCATCGCCGAGGTCGAGTCCGTCTCCGACGTCCGGTTGAACATCGAGCTGGTGAAGGACGACTTCTTCAACTTTCAGAGCGAAAAAAGATACGATCTCGTTTATCATTACGGCGTCGTGGAACATTACCTCGACCCGGAACGCCGCGCCGAATTCTGGCGCAAGGCGTTGGAATTGACGGTGGCGGGCGGCTGGATAGCATCGGTCGTTCCATGCGGCCAACATCTCATGCGACCCATGACACGGGAACGCGAATTGCTGGGCTATCGGCACGAGCTCGCGGAAATCGACTACAGTTGCTCCTCTCACGCCGAGGAGCTCGAACGCGCCGGCATGGTCAACATTCGAGCGTTGCCGCACAGCTACTTTTTCTTTTTGAGCGACCATCCGAATCAAGCCGTGAGAAAGGTTCTGTATCCGACGATTTTCGTCATTGGCAATGTTTTACTCCCTTGGCTGCCGCTACCGTCTTCGGTAGCGGAAAAGCTCGCTCATACGTTGATCGTCGTCGGTCAAAAGCCGGAATGATCCCGGGCGGCGGGTTCGCCGCCGGCGCGCCACATCGCGAGCGCGCCCGCCGGGCGTCGGTTCAGCCGATTACGCGCTCCAGGGCCTTCTCGAGCACCTCGGCTTG